>NZ_JAPFCD010000085.1:0-13039 GCF_026153155.1 Photorhabdus aballayi
CTGCTGATCCGCGCTGATAAACAGCCCCTTCCCGGCCCGGATCGCCCCCCAGTCGTCGGTGCGCAACTCAAACCCTTCGCCGCGCTTGTTGGGATGCGGTCTTTGTCCGTCCACCAGATGGCCCAGATTGAGCTGACTTTTCCCGCCGTATTCGGTACTCAGTTTGATGTGCTCTTTTCCGCGATCATCGTCCATGCGCAGTTTGTTGTTGGCCGGGGTGCGTAACACGTTGCGTCTGTAGTTGTAGAGGGTCACATGGTCTTCGTACCGGGAGTCATGCAACGCATGAGCGATGTAGGGCCGGTCCGGGTTACCCTGTTCAAACGCGATCGCCACTTCCGTTCCCTGGATCAGCGGCCAGTGAAAACCGTGAGTTTTACCGGCATACGGCCGGGCTAAACGCACCCACAGGCTTTCGCCTCCCAGCGGCCATTCATCCAAATCAAAATCAAATTTGACGCGGTAACGCCCCATTACATCAATATGGCCGTAGGTGTCGTTCGGCCAGTCGCTGGTCACCCGCGCCGGAACCGTACCAGCAATCACCGGCCGCTCTCTCAGCAACGGCCGGTAGCTCAGCACTTCGCTGTAAGGAATGCCGCTAAAACTGACCAGATAGTTGCTGTCACGCCGGGCGCTGCTGTGCATGGAGACAATCAATACCCCCGCTTTTCCCACCGCCGCCGGTCTCTCCCCTTCCAGCTCCAGCACTAAACCGGGCACTAACATCGAGGAGGAACTTTGACCACGGATCAAGTGCTGCCGGTACAGGTCGCGTTCGTGATGCAAACGGGCGTAGAATCCCGCCGTTTCCGGCGCCGGTTGGATTTGTTCTCCCTTCTCAAGAAAGTTATCGCCATAGCGATACACTTCACCAACTACGGTGGTATCCCGATCCCGGCCGACCTGATATTGCAGATCCTTGTCCGCCTCCCGGTAGTTGTAGTCCCGCACCTTCACACCTTGCGTCACCACCTGATGTTCAACGTGCAAATCCCACACCGAATCACAACAACTGTGATTCATGCCCGCCGGGTCACGTAATGGTAAACGCACGTCGTACTGATAATTGCGCTGGTTATCCCCGAACCGCACCACTTCGATCCCCAGACGGCCATCCATTTCGAAGCGATACCAGATCCCCACTTCCGCCAGAATCCGCTGGATAAAGTCCAGATCGCTCTCCTGCCACTGCACCACCAGTTCCCGCTTTGGGTAATCCCGCACCAGCGTAAACAGAAAATCCTGCCCGCGAAATTCGTGTCGTTCACGCAGGATCTTTTCCACAATTTCCGGGACCGACTGGTGCTGATAAATCCCACTGCGCCGGGTGTGACGCAGCAACGCCAGATAAGGCTCCAGACAAACCTGATAGCGCGTTTCATCCGCCGAGGCGGCCAGCCGGTTAAACCGGGTGATGACGCCGTGTACTTTACGCACCTGTTCCGGGTTTTCCGGCGCCTGCAAGATAAACGCGGCCGGTTTGTTCAACATCGCCGCCGGGTCGATATCCCGGGTCGGGCTGGTGAAATCAATGGTGTAGCAATACGGGGCGCACAGGCGTTCTTCCCCGGTGAAGCTGAACACCTCCAGTTCGGCATTGCAGCGCCGGATTTCAAGCCGGTAGCGGGCATGGCCCGGCAACACGGGTTTACTCGCCTGGCGCTGACGGGCGCGCAGCATTTTTCTGTCCATCAATGGTTTTCCTCCGATATCAGATAAAACGGTCGGTTCTCTCAGCGAAAAGGGCGTCCCACTTCTTCGATAAAGTGCCAATAGTTATAAGCGGTTATGTCAATTCAACTCCCGAAAATCCAACCGAATATATTCTCGGTTGTTAACCCTGATAAATGCGGGGAACAGTCAATTGATGCCGGTATTGCTTAATTGAGAGCTAACCAGAATAAAAATAATCGCGAAGGCCAGTGATATGCCCCCGAATTAATAGATTCATTAATTACCTATAGGGTGACTGAATAATTTATATCCTCCCTGCGGGTGAATATAAAGATCAAGTCTTTTTTTATCAAACAGCACAATATGCTTAATATCAACGGCGAAATTCATCCTATTTAAACCAAATATAAACAGGATTTAATTTGTTTATATAAAAAGATTGCATTGATTTAAATAATATGAAATCAATTCACCTTTCTGATATTCATTTCGTTCAAAATCATTGAAATAAAGTCTATTTTTATATTATTTTCAATATATTAAGTAATATCAAAACACTCACCTTATGATTAACATTCACTATCATCAATACGTTACCGATGCGTAAAAAAGGAATGATTCTCAGTTATATTCTGCGAATGAGAATAGATTGCATTATTTAGCATAACGCTATCAATATATTGTCGCTCTTGATGCCAAAAATGATATATCTCCAACCGAGCACCCAAGAGATATAACCGCAACCCAAATGCGGCCAGCCATATTAAGCCCACCATACCAAAAATTATCCGCCATTGTTGCTGCCTGATGTATCCAGAACAGAACACATAGCAAGTCATACCAATGCAAACAATAATCATGCCTGAAACCAGCCAATGCCACAGGATTACGATGACAGCGTTATTCCGGCCCATACTCTTACCTTTATAGAAAACATTTGAAATAACCTAAAAACCACATAGAAAAAACAATATCTTATGGTACAGAATAAAATACCATTAACTCTACTTTGCTTAATTTTCTCTTTTAAGAATGATTCTCATTACTTCCCAATTAAATTAAATCGGCTCAAAAGAGTTCTAATAATACGATATAAAGAAAATAATCTTTATTTCATGGAATTACCGCCCGCCAGTACATCGATCAACTGCTCGCCTGAATCAGGTTGAACCGTAATACTTTTATATCGCCAATGTCCTGTATGTTTATCTGCATCAACATACACCGTACCACCAGATCGATTTCCTGTTATAGGAATTTCAAATCCCGCTTCACTCTCGCTAATACTGCCGGAAACAAACCAGCCTGCTTCAATTGGCTGGCCTAAAACACTTTTCACCGCAGGATTAGATTGCGCCAGTGATAATGCTTTTTTATAGGGCTCCGAAGATTTCATTGCGCTCATGGCAATGGTAAATACACCTGCGATGAAAACCGGAATAAAACAGACAATCATCCATTTCCATTTACGCACCAACCAACTGCGTTTTTCAGGAAGAGAAGACATACCCGTCGTTGATTCGTCATCCGATAAACTCCACTCTTTTTGTATCGTTACATTTTTTTCTTTCATCTCTTTAATACCTTTTCATTCGGGCGAAATGCCACGTTATCTTATGTTCGAACTTATTATTCCATCAGATATAGGGGTAGAACCCTATTTACAGTTTTTTACAACTCATTTAACTATTGCTTATTTTCCTCTTTAATCGTGAAAGCAAAACCCATCACCATTTCATAATGGTTATCATTATCCTTTCCTCATATAGCGATGTTACTGTTTTGTTTATTTAACTCTTTTTCTCCTTTTCAAGGATCATTCTATTCAGTTATTGGCTTCTCCTTACAACCATAGAAACTAGTTAGATTCAAAATCGTGTTTTTAGTTCAAAAAAAATTCATCACACAGAGAAAATCTTAACTCACAGATAAAGTTTATCTTTTTTCAATCCCCTTTTACCCTTACATCTCTTTCTGAATACTCGTCATTATCCAGTTCAGCCACGAATAGATAACAGAGTATGCTTTTCATGATTGCACTACGCCCTGTTTATCAGACTGACTCATTAACGGCTTTTCTCTGTTATCAGAATCTTTTAAATCTAAAGTTGAATGCTTGGTTTCAGGGTAGTTAACTACACAACGAAAACCGTTGACACAGAGTATTTCAACGCTTCCAACACCCTATTCACTTTGATTAATGGCTTACGAGGGGGCAATTCCGGCGGCTCTTTTGCCAATATCGCATCCAGTTCAGGGATTTTTTCTTTTGTTTTTGCAATCTCCTTTTCTGCCTCTTCTCTACCTTCTGGATGGCTTACTATCCAGTCAAGGTTAACTTCAATCCATGTATCAAGACTGCTTCTCTGCCTTTTTATCTCTTCAAAGTCAATAGGGTCTTTTAAAAGCTCATATGTATTCATGAGAGCACCTTAATTGCATCGGCAAAGTTTTTACTTTGTTCTTCACACTATTGATTCCTGTTTTTAATTACTTGAATCAATAATAGTAATAATTGCTTATAAAACAGTATTTATCCGGCAAGACTTCTTCACTGTTTTCAGGTGATGGATTAGCCCTTATCTCCTTAAGCCTTTTCTTGGTTAGTTTCTCAAGACTAATATCTTGCGGATTAGGAAAACCTAATACTGAGAAAATATCCTGGGCCAGTTTAATTGACTGCCACGGCTTTTTAATGCTGACAAAATATGCATAGAAAGAAAATACGGTTGCCACAAACATAATACATAAGGTTAAAATATCTGGCCCATCCCAAAAACTGCCCCCACCTGAAAAAAAGATAGCACCAAGACAAATAGCTACAATCATAAAAAATACGCAGAAAGTATAAAAGACTTCATCCCATGCTTTTGATCGTATCCCTTTATTACACCAAGGAATAATAGAAATAGTTCTCAGTTCAGGCTTTGTCAGCGCATAAACAACATAATGCTCTTCCTGTTCCACCACAACTAACTCGACATAATCACCTGTTTTTACTGTGGTCAATCCTAACCAACCATGAAAAGGGATGCCATTGATTTTCCCTTGCACAAAATGATAATCGCTAGATAACCTTATTTTAGTCTGTGAATTCACCGCAGACCAAGAGGTATTCCCCATCATCGCAATCAATAGAGCGCCAAACTGTTCATTCTCCTCCTTACGGGCAAATTCCTCAGGAGCATATTCGCGTTCAGTAAAATAACCTTTGACACAGAGCGTCTCGAATTCCTCCAATATACCACTCACTTTAATTAATGGTTTATGAGGGGGCAATTCCGGTAATGGCGGTTCTTTTGCCAATATTGCATCCAGTTCGGGGATTTTTTCTTTTGTTTTTTCAATCTCCTTTTCTGACTCTTCTTTACTTTCTGGGTGGCTTACTATCCAGTCAAGATTAACTTCAATCCATGTATCAAGGCTGCTTCTCTGCCTTTTTATATCCTCAAAATCAATGGCTTCTTTAAAAAAACTACGAGTACTCATAAACCCTCCTTAATTGCGTCAGCAAAACTGTTACTTTGTTTTTCACACTATTGGCTCCTGCTTTTAATTACCTGAATCAGTAATAGTAATAATGACTTGCGAAACAAGCTTTATCTGGTAAAACTCTTTCGCTATCTTTACCCGATTCTTTATTCGGTGAATTAGCCTTGATCTCTCTGAGCTTCTTCTTCGTGAATTGGTGAAGGTTGATATCTGTAGGGTTAGGAAAACCTAACACAGTGAAAATTTCTTCGGCTAATTTAACTGTGGGTCTGGGTTTTTTTAAGCGGCAGTAATACGTGCTGGGTGCAAATATTGCTATCATCAAAGCACAAAATGGCAGCATGTATTCCAGAAGCACAAAAATATCTTTCATAAAAAAAACATCTGCCATTATTAAAAGAAGTAGATAAATCGAAAAAAAACAGCAAGTACCGAATATCTGTTCTTTAGCATCTGAAAGAATGCCCGCCTTACAACGTGGTGTCATAGAAACTACCCTTAATTCAGGATGTGCAATCGCATAAACCACATAGTGCCCCTCCTGCTTGGTTACCGCTAATTCTACGTAATCACCTACTTTTGCCACGGTAAGCCCCAACCAGCCGTGGAAGGGAATGCCATTAATTTTCCCCCGCACAAAATCACAAACATCACTTACCCGAACTGCCGTCTGTGAAGTTACAGCCGCCCCTGAACTATTTCCTGCCATCGCCAGCAACAGTGCTCCATACTGATCATGTTCTTCCTTACGAGCAAAAGCGGCCTGATAATATTCACGATCAGTAAAATAACCAAGTACACACAGGGTTTCGAACTCTTCTAATACGCCACTTACTTTGATTAATGGCTTACCCGGCAGTAATTCCGGTGGCGGTGGCTCTCTTGCCAATATTGCATCCAGTTCAGGGATTTTGGCTTGAAGCTCCTCAATCGCTTTTTCTTCCTCCTCTCTATCCTCAGGATAGCGTGGAATTATTATTTCTCTCTTAATCTTTACCGATATATCAATATCTTTTCTTTGACGTTTTATTTCTTCAAAATCAATGGCCGCTTTAAGAGGACGACAGGTACTCATAAGCCCTCCTTAATTGCGTCAGCAAAACTTTTACTTTGTTCTTCATACCGTTAGTTCTGTCATTTGATTACTTGAATTCAGTAATAGTAATAATAGCTTGCAAAACAAGCCCTATCTGGCAAAACCCTTTCACTTTCTTTACCGGCTCTCTCACCTAATGAATTGGTCTTGATTTCTTTAAGCTTCTTCTTTGTAAGTTTCTCAAGGTTAATTTCCGTAGGATTAGGAAAACCCAATACAGTAAAAATCTCCTCAGCCAGCCTGAATGTTGGTTTAGGGTTTCTCATGCAGGAAAAATAGATTAACGGTGAAAAGAAAACCGCCAGCCCCCCCCAAAATGAAGACATATATTCTATATATCCCACAAGATCTTCCTTAATAAAGAAAAACCACATTATCACGGACATAAAGAAAATAACTAAAGAACAATACCATGTACCAAGTACCTGATATTTGGCATTTGAATGAATCCCCTGTTTACAACGCGGTATCATCGATATCACCTTTAATTCAGGATGGACAATCGCATAAACCACATAATGCCCTTCCTGCTCGGTTACCGCTAATTCAACGTAATCGCCGACTTTTGCTACAGTAAATCCCAACCAACCGTGAAATAGCACACCATTGATTTTCCCCCGTACAAAATCACAAACGTCACTTACCCTCACAGTGGTTTGTGAATTAGTACCTGAGGTATTTCCTGCTACCGCCAGCAATAATCCCCCATACAGTTCTCGTTCTTCCTGACGGGCAAAGGCGGCTGGATCATATTCACGATCAGTAAAATAACCAACCACACACAGGGTTTCGAACTCTTCTAATACGCCACTCACTTTGATTAATGGCTTACTAGGTGGTAATTCTGGCGGCGGCGGTTCTTTTGCCAATATTGCATCCAGTTCGGGGATTTTTTCTTTTGTTTTCTCAATCTCCTTTTCTGACTCTTCTTTACTTTCTGGATGGCTTACTATCCAGTCAAGATTAACCTCTATCCATGTATCAAGGCTGTTCCTCTGACTTTTTATTTCTTCAAAGTCAATAGCATCTTTATAAGGACGACAAGTACTCATATGCCATCCTTTATTGCATTAGCAAAACTTTTACTTTGTTCTTCATACAGTTAATTCCTATTTTTAATTACTTAGATCAGTAATAGTAGTAATAGCTGGAATAACAGCTCTTATCAGGCAAAACTCTTTCACTCTCTTTACTAGATTTTCCTTCCGGATAATTAGCCTTCATTTCCTTCAATTTTTTCATCGTAAATTGATAAAGATTAATTTCTGTAGGATTAGGAAAACCTAATACCGTGAAAATCTCCTCAGCCAGCCTGAATGTTGGTTTAGGGTTTCTCATGCAGGAGAAATAGATTAACGGTGAAGCGACAATCGCCATCAATCCCCAAAATGACGAAATACATTTCATATAACCAATAATATCTTCTCTAACTTGCTCACCAAAAATTCCCCCTATCATGAAAATACAGAAAAACAATAAAGAACCATACCAAGTGGCACGTATCTGATATTTGGCATTCGAATGAATACCCTGATTACAACGTGGCGTCATAGAAACTACCCTTAATTCAGGATGCGCAATCGCATAAACCACATAATGCCCTTCCTGTTCAGTTGCCGCTAATTCAACATAATCATCTACCTTTGCGGAAGTAAACCCCAACCAGCCATGAAAGGGGATGCCGTTGATTTTCCCTCGCACAAAATCACAGACATCACCCCTCCGAACGTTGGTTTGCGAATTAGATCCAGAAGTATTTCCTGACAACGCCATTAATAGCCCGCCATACAATTCCCGCTCTTCCTTACGGGCAAAGGCAACCGGATCATATTCACGATCAGTAAAATAACCTTTAACACACAGAGTTTCGAACTCTTCCAATACGCCACTCACTTTGATTAATGGCTTACTGGGCGGTAATTCTGGCGGCGGCGGTTCTTTTGCTAATATTACATCCAGTTTGGGGATTTTATCTTTTGTTTTTTCAATCTCCTTTTCTGACTCTTCTTTACTTTCTGGGTGACTTACTATCCAATCAAGATTAACCTCAATCCATGTATCAAGACTGCTCCTCTGCCTTTTGATTTCATCAAAATCAATAGCCTCTTTATAAGGACGAAAGGTACTCATAAACCCTCCTTAATTGCGTCAGCAAAACTTTTACGTTGTTCTTCACACAGTTAATTCCTATTTTTAATTACCTGAATCAGTAATAGTAATAATGGCTCAGGATACAAAGCTTATCCGGCAGTATTTCTTCACTATTTTCAGGCGATGGATTAGCTCTTATCTCCTTAATCTTTTTCTTAGTTAATTTACTCAGACTAATATCCTGTGGATTCGGGAAACCCAACACTGAGAAAATATCCTGAGCCAATTTAACTGACGGCCACGGCTTTTTGATGCTGACAGAGTATGCATAGAAAGAAAATACGGTTGCCACAAACATAAACCATAAGGTTAAAAGATCTGGTCCATCCCAAAAACTGCCCCCACCTGAAAAAAAGACGGTGCCAAGACAAACGGCAATGATTATAAAAAATACGCAGAAAGTATAAAAGACTTCATCCCATGCTTTTGACCGTCTCCCTTTATTACAACACGGCGTGATAGAAATCGTTCTCCGTTCAGGGTTCGTTAATGCATAGACGACATAATATTCTCCCTGATCGGTCACCGCTAATTCAACATAATCACCTGTTTTCACTGTCGTCAACCCTATCCAACCATGAAAAGGGATGCCATTGATTTTCCCCTGAACAAAATGACATATTTCACTCAATCGCACTTCAGTCCGTAAATTCACTGCGGCCTGAGAGGTATTTCCCAACATCGCCAGCAATAATGCACCAAATTGTCTATTCTCCTCCCGGCGGGCAAATTCTTCGGGGTCATATTCGCGATCAGAAAAATAGCCTTTGACACAGAGTGTTTCCCACTCTTCCAACACCCCACTCACTTTGATTAATGGTTTACGCGGGGGCAATTCCGGCGGCGGCGGCTCTTTTGCTAATATCGCATCCAGTTCAGGGATTTTAGCTTGAAGTTCCGCAATGGCTTTTTCTACCTCTTCTCTATCTTCAGGGCGACGCTGAATTCTTTCTTGCTTCACCTCTATCCATGTATCAAGACTACTTCTCTGACGTTTTATTTCTTCAAAGTCAATGGCACCTCTTAACATCTGACAAGTATTCATGAGATATCCTTAATTGCATCAGCAAAACTTTTACTTTGTTCTTCATACAACTTATCTTTCTGTGATTCAGGGGAAATCCATTGAGTAGCTTCCAAGCCCTTCACCGGCTCTAACCCAAAAACACAACTACGGCACCATTTTTGTAGATCATTATCGACATATAATGAAACCAGCCACTCAAGAATAAGAATCCCAAGCATGACTTGCCAGCTAGCCAGAAAGCCAACCACCCTACCGGCAGCCAAAGATCCCAACATTTTTAATGTAGTTTCTAAAACCCCCCTCTCTATCAGCTTTCTCTCTAGCAATACTTCTAACAACCCGCCGGATGCTTTTAGCATTGCGCCTATATCAACCCCAATTTTGCAACCGATTAATCCAAAATACTGCCAACGCCGTCTGCCATGCAATTCAGATTCAAAATCACTAATATCTACCCCCAGATTCAGTGCAGAAGCGAGCGTGCCCGCACTCGAACCAATAAATTTAATCGTGTTGGCAGCAGCCATATTTTCTATTCCGTGCTTCACCATCGGCTCCACAATCTCCATTGCTGTACTCAGTGTGCTTAAAAACGCGGCGGTCACCTGGGCGTGGCTCTTGGTATCCCCTTTACTCTCTTTTCGCTGATTGGCATACTCCAGCCCGTTAAAAAATAAGACTAATAACTTAATCCGGGATTTTTTTAATACCGGTTCCCCTTCGGCACTTTGAGCAAATTTTTCAAAGTTAGATTGATATTTATTACTTTTTTCCAACCGCTCCTCAGAACCCGGTCTCTTAAGTCTTTCCAATACTTGTTGCCGAAACGCATTACCCTCCTTAAGCTGTGATACCGACAAATCAACCGCCTGATCAAACGCCACCCCTGAAATCACCGAGAATAGCCCCTTACTCAGCATTTCATTGGTGCTATTCAGCACTTTTCCTAAACGGGTAAAATTAAAGAACCGGTCGCCCAACGTCACCAGTCTCCGATCACTGTGCAACATCGCCCGGGCAAAGGTGCTGTTGGTTTTGGGCGGCTTTTCCAGCGCTTCATTCGCTTTATCGTAGGCTTCAGTCAGTTTTCCACTCAGCGTCGTCACCGTTTTCATAAACGCTGAGATGTCCGCCGGTTTTTCATTCCCCTTATTCAGCTTCATCTTCTGTAAAAACTCGTCCATCTCTTTCATGACGTCTGGGTTATTCAGCAATAATGAGCGCCAGACAATATTGTCCGGTGACCACGCGGAATATTGATCGATTTGATCATCTAAAAAGGCACAGCCCGTTTCGGTCACATTCAGCGAAGCGATGGCATAATCCACGGCCTCGCGATAATTAAGGTTGTCCTCCAGTCGGGTGGAATGGAAATCCTGACAACAGGTGATAAACCCGCTCTGTTTTAACCAGCTCACTCTGAACCGGGCCAGTGGCTCCAGCTTTTTCGCCACTTCGGCACAAAGATCGGCATAACACTGGTTAAATGCCTGTCGTTTAGCCAGATCCAGCTCTGCCGCATATTTCTTCCAATCACGGGCAAAGGCTTGCTTATCCGATTCGATGGCGTGACGGATTGTATCCTCTCTGAGTTTGTCCCACTCCTGAACGGACAAACCCTCAGAATCCGCCCAAGCGATATCCTCTGTTTTATCCGGCTTTTTGATATGTGTGGCGTGCATTTGACGCAACTGATTCTCCACCCCATTCAGTGAACTGTCGGTCATAAACTCAATCGACAATTCATCCAGAAAGGTTTTATGCGCCCCAACAATATCATCACTCCAGCCCGCTAATTCATGCGCTATCCCGATCGGATCATGCAACGCGATTAACACCGGCGAGACCGGCGCACCATCATCTGCCAGCCCCCGTTTTTGCATCGCCCTGACCGTGATGTCCGCACACCCCGCCCGCGTTTTACTCCACGGATACAAGGTGCCCTGCGGTCTCACCGCATTGTGATAAACTTTATAGTAGGGTGCCTCTTTCAGTGTCCCGCTGATACGCGCCGCTTTCGGATTACAGGGCAAAACATATTTACCTGAGTCATTGTCGCCCAGACAGTAATCGATGACGGTATTCAGGTTCTCTATCGTCGCCTGAGCAATCCCCACCCCTTCCGGCACCCCGCGCCACTGCCACGGTTTCACGCACTGCATCCGCTTTTCCCGCGCTTCGCGGTTGTTGTGATAATACTCAATGGTCTCCCGGCTCCACATGGAGGGAGAGAAAGCCAGCCAGGTTTCCTGACGCAAGGCGATATCCCTTAGCGCAATAAATTCCATATTGGCGCTCTGATGGGTCGGCGCATGACAATCTGCGGTTTTCTTGGGGAAGATACCAAAAGGGGCATTCAGATTTTGCCACAGTGCGCCATCCTCGCTAACGCTCCAGGTATCCCAGCTCTCCCGTTCACCTAATCCGGCATTAACGTAATAGACATACAAAAATCCCTGCCGTAAGGCACGCAGCGCATAATGGTAACCCGGTGCCGTCGGCTCTGGTGTTTCCGCCCACACCGGCAAGGTTTCAGAAACGTTATCAGGCACCACGGTATAACGCACCGGCAGCAACGCTGGTCCAGTGGACTCACACATCCAACATAATGATCGATTCATAACAAAATCTCCGGGTTCTCTAAAGGAATAATGGCAGGATTGAGATGGCCGCACTCACGAGCCAGTACCGACCATGCTTCTACTGTCAGTCCAGCGGTTCGCTCGACATAACCGCCAGCGCTCTCGCCGCTTTCATTGGATAACAACGACTGTATTCGGGGGTGTAAATCAATCTCCGGGTGATATAGCAAGCCGTGCAATGCACAGGTTTCCAGCTCCAGAGCATCATTAAAGGCATAGCGTGCGGTTACCCGACGCAACAAAGCCAACATAATATGCAGGGATTCAGTCTCCGTCCGGCGTAACTGATTGCGGTGCGCCTGACGATATTGTCGCAGTGCCCGATTCATCGGCCCTGACCAGACCATTTCTGCCACCTGTGCCGCGGTCAATGACAGTGAAAAAGTGTACAGTTCCTTCGCCGACCGAGCATTGTCCCGATGCAGTAACCGACCGTCGCCGTCAAGCAGATACCAGTCGGTTAACGGCCCCAACAGACGCGAGCGTTGCCAGCTATCTAGCACCGGCCATATAGCATGGTTCACTGTCGGATCGTAAAAACGCAGCACGATTTGCCGTACAGGTGACAATGTTTGTACCGCAATCATCCCGATATGGTGCGCAATAACGGAGGCCGTGCTGGCACTAAACAGCCAGCCACACACCATCCGCCCGCGCCCGGCAATCAACTCTGCCGGGTCCGTTTCCTGCAACGCCTGCGTAACGCTCAGCGCCAGCAGTTCAGCATCCTCAGACTGATTGATATCCAGTGATATCAGCCAAGGGGAATAGCGGGATTCGAAACGATGATGTTTTATCTGCGTCGGTATTGCCGCCGGCTGATGATTCAGGATGGCCGCCGGTAATCGCTCTTCTTGTCGGTTATTGAGAAAAACCGCCGGGTCAACCAGCAACCATCCTCGTCCATTGTGCCGGGTAAACACCGTATGCAATTCAGCCAACAGACTGGTTCTC
>NZ_JAPFCD010000086.1:0-12983 GCF_026153155.1 Photorhabdus aballayi
GCCGTTAGTCATCCTGGCTGATAAGGCAGGGTATGCAGCACTGGGTGAAAAAGCGTTAGACGGAGTGACTGTCCTCGATCCAAATACATCAGTAAACCAACTGGGCAACAACCCGACGGTGCCAACACTGATCTCACGGCATCTGGCCTGTGTGATTTATACATCAGGTTCGACAGGCACACCAAAGGGCGTGATGGTTGAGCATCGCGGGCTGGTTAACCTGATTCAAGAGAAAATTACACAGTTCTGTATCAATCCTGAAAGTCGAGTGTTGCAGTTTGCCTCCTTGGGTTTTGATGCCAGCATTTGGGAAATCATGATTGCGTTAGGGGGTGGAGCCAGTCTGGTTATCGCTGCCGACACAGTTCGTCATGATCCACATCGTCTCTGGGATTATCTGGAACAACAAGCGGTAACGCATATCACTCTGCCTCCGGCTTTGCTTCAGGATGGGGCCAATTTACCGCCGTTAACAACAAGACCCACAGTGATACTGTGTGGTGAAGCGCCCAGTGCGGTATTGCTTCAGGCGCTATGTGACAGGGTAATTTTGTTTAATGCTTATGGCCCGACAGAAAGCACGGTTTGTGCCACGATCTGGCGTTGCCCGTCAGGCTATACAGATGCGTTAGTCCCTATCGGATATCCAACAGCCAACAGCCAGGTTTATCTGTTGGATGCTGACGGCCAGCCAGTGCCGCTGGGGGCTGAGGGGGAGCTGTACATTGGTGGTGTGGGTGTGGCGCGGGGTTATCTGAATCGCCCTGATTTGACCGCTGAACGCTTCTTAGCTGACCCGTTTAGTGAGATGCCGGATGCGCGGATGTACCGCACCGGGGATTTGGCTCGCTATCTGCCGGACGGTAGTCTGGTGTTTATTGGCCGTAATGACCGGCAGGTTAAAATTCGGGGCTTCCGGATAGAACCGGGGGAAATTGAAGCCCGGTTAACAGAATTCCCTGCGGTGCGGGAGGCTGCTGTGCTGGCGTTAGGTGATGATTATGACAAGCGTCTGGTTGCCTATGTGGTGGCAGAAGCGGATGATGAATTGGTCAATAATCTGCGAATTCACCTGAATACCCGATTGCCTGATTATATGGTGCCAGCGGCGTTTGTCCGTTTAGATGCCTTCCCATTGACACCTAACGGCAAGCTAGATCGTAAGGTTTTGCCGGTACCGGGCGAAGAAGCCTTTGCACACCAGATTTACGAAGCCCCACAAGGAGAAATTGAAATTGCCCTGGCGGCTATCTGGCATGAGTTATTGGGGATTGAGCAGGTTAGCCGACATGATAATTTCTTTGCGCTAGGTGGGCATTCGTTGCTAGCGGTACGGATGATGAATCGGATAGCGACTTTAGGGGTTGAATTACCGCTGAGTACGTTATTTGAATCACCTTCCTTGATTGCTTTTGCTGAGGCGATACGTGCCCAACTTAATAAACAGGGAAGTGTCCTGCCGGCTATCATGCCGATATCTCGTGAGGGAGAATTGCCGCTGTCATTTGCGCAACAGCGTTTGTGGTTCTTGTCGCAACTTGAAGGCGTGAGTGAAACCTATCATATTCCGATGGCACTGCATTTGCGGGGACAACTTAATATTAGTGTATTGCAACAAACACTTGATACGCTGTTTTCCCGCCATGAAGCATTACGCTCCATATTTATTTCCGTTGATGGTCAACCTCAGGTAAAATTGTTATCGGCTGAGTTGGGCCTGCCAATGAAAAAATACGATTTGAGCAAAGCTTTTGACATGGATGAACAGCTTAAGCATTTATGCGTTCAGGAAGCCAAGACTCCGTTTGATTTTGCCTGCGGTCCGTTAATCCGTTCTACTTTGATACAACTAGCGGACAATGATTATGTGTTTCTGCTGACACAGCATCATATTGTGTCAGATGGCTGGTCTGCTGGTGTGTTGATAAGTGAGTTAAGCTCTCTCTATAAGGCTTTTCTAGCAGGGCAACCCGATCCGCTACCGCAATTGACAATTCAATATCCTGATTATGCTGCATGGCAACGTCAATGGTTGTTGGCTGAGAGGATACAAATTCAGTCCGATTATTGGAGAACGGTGCTGGTTGACGCGCCGATTTTGTTAGATTTACCTACTGACCGCCCCCGTCCGTCTGAGCAGACATTTGCCGGGAATATTGTCCCTATTAATTTAGATGAAAATTTAACAGCATCTCTCAAGCGTCTGAGTGAGCAGCAGGGAACCACATTATTTATGACTCTGTTGTCAGCATGGGCAATAGTCCTGTCTCGTTTGGCAGGTCATGATGATGTGGTAATAGGGACTCCAAGTGCTGGCCGTAGTCTCCAGGAGGTGGAGTCTCTAATTGGTTTCTTTGTCAATACGTTGGCCTTACGTATTGACTTATCAGGTGCACCAAATGTAGTTGAACTGCTTGCACGTGTTCGACAAACCGCACTGGCAGCACAAGAACATCAGGATCTACCGTTTGAACAAGTGGTAGAAATTGTGCAGCCACCACGTTGTCTGGCACATACACCATTGTTCCAGGTTATGTTCACCTGGCAGAACAATGAACACGCTAATTGGGGTTTGCAGGGACTAGTAGTTTCGCCAATTACTCCCTTCTTTGACACGGTTAAATTTGATCTCGAACTGGATCTGTCAGAAGAAGAGGGCAGAATAGAGGGGGTACTAAGTTATGCTACGGCCCTGTTTGATCAATCTACCATTGAACGGTACGCGGGATACTTGCATACCGTATTACAGGCCATGGTGGCTAACCCTCAACAGGCAGTTGGGAAAATTGATATCCTTACACCGGTAGAGCGCAGATTATTGTTGGCAACATGGAATACTCCCGAAGTACTGCATTCTGATGCACTGTGTATTCATCAGTTGTTTGAACGGCAGGTAGAAAAAAAACCGGACGCTATAGCACTGGTGTATCAAGAACAGGTTATCAGTTATGCCGAATTAAATGCTCGCGCTAATCGGCTGGCTCATCAGTTGATTATATTAGGAATAGAACCGGATCAACGAGTGACGATTTGTGTCACACGCTCACCGGCGATGGTGATAGGACTACTGGCAGTGCTGAAAGCAGGCGGAGCATATGTCCCTCTGGATCCAACCTATCCGGTTGAACGTTTAGCTTATATGCTGAAAGATGCTGCACCATTAGTAGTATTAGCTGATAAAACCGGACGGGTGGCCATGGGTGAGAAAGCGCTTGCCGAGTTGGTTGTCCTTGACCCTAATATTATGCCAGACCAGCCGGATACCAATCCCTTGGTGACCGCATTGATACCATACCACTTGGCATATGTGATTTATACTTCGGGCTCTACTGGCACCCCTAAAGGGGTGATGGTGGAACATCAGGCTGTTTACCAACGTATTCAGGGCCTTAATAAGACCTATGAAGTTACAGCACAAGACCGGGTACTGCAATTTTCATCATTTGCATTTGATGCATCAGTTGAAGAGTTTTTCTCGTCATTATGCAATGGTGCCACGTTGGTGATGCGTGATAGTAATTGGCTGTCTTCTATACAAGAATTTATTTCTTTAACTTGGGAAAATCGTATCACGGTCATGTCTCTGCCGACCCTGTTTTTATCTGAACTGACGGCTAGAGACAATACATTACCGTTGCCGGGTTGTCTCAGATTAATCATTATTGGTGGAGAGGCAGTGAAAAAACGGGCTATTCAGGATTGGTTTGCGCAGGAAACTTATCGACCACGGTTATTGAACACCTATGGCCCGACTGAAAATACTGTGATTGCGACTTGTAAGGAAATCGTATTCCCAGAGGATGAAGGTTTAATTGGCCGACCAGTTAGCAATACTAATATTTATTTGCTGGACAGATGCGGCCAACCGGTACCATTGGGTTGCACTGGAGAAATATATATTGGTGGTGTGGGTGTAGCCCGGGGTTATCTGAATCAATCAACATTAACGGCAGAACGTTTCTTGTCTGATCCATTTAGTGATAAACCGGATGCACGAATGTATCGTACCGGGGATTTAGCTCGTTATCTGCCGGACGGTAATCTGGTATTTATGGGGCGTAATGACCAGCAGGTTAAAATCCGGGGATTCCGAATTGAGCTCGGCGAAATCGAAGCTCGGCTAACGGAACATCCAGCAGTCATTGAGGTCGTAGTATTGGCGCTGGGAGAGGGGACAGATAAGCGCCTGATTGCTTGGGTGGTAACAGAAGAGAGGGATGAGTTGGCGAATAGCTTGCGTACTCATCTGAGAACCATGTTGCCGGATTATATGGTACCGGCAGCGTTTGTGCGTTTGGATGCAATTCCGTTGACGCCGAACGGTAAGTTAGACCTCCAGTCATTACCGGTTCCAGATGAAGTGGCATTTGCTCGTCAGGTTTATGAGGCACCGCAAGGGGAAACAGAGATAACTCTGGCGACTATCTGGCGTGAGCTATTGGGGATTGAGCAAATTAGTCGATATGACAGTTTCTTTGCCTTAGGGGGCCATTCGCTGTTGGCTGTACGGATGGTTGAACGCTTGCGTAATCTTGGGTTGACATTGGCGGTGCGTGATCTGTTCCAACATCCGGTGTTATTTGAGCTCGCCAGAACGTTGGGGCAGCATCGAGCTGTGGTAGTGCCTACTAATGTCATCACACCAGAAACCACGATGCTGACGCCAACGATGCTGCCACTGATTGATCTAACTCAGACTGATGTTGACCGTATCATCGAACAGGTGCCGGGTGGGCTCACCAATATTCAGGATATCTATGCTTTATCGCCGTTGCAGGACGGCATTTTGTTCCATCATCTCTTGGAAAATGAGGGCGACTTATATTTGTTGGCCAATCAAATGTCCTTTACTGACCGGCATTACCTGGATCGTTATCTGACAGCTGTTCAACAGGTGGTTGATAGACACGATATCCTGCGTACCGCCTTTATTTGGCAAGGACTATCTGTACCTGCTCAAGTGGTTTGTCGCCAAGCAAAGCTGTCTGTTACTGAATTGATGTTAAATCCGGCTGATGGGCCAATCTGTGACCAATTGATTCAACGCTTTGACCCACATCGGCATCGCATCGATCTGAGTCAGGCACCATTGTTACACTTTGTAATAGCGCAAGAATGGGATGATCGTTGGATAGTGCTGCAATTGCAGCATCACCTGATTGGTGATCATACTACACAAGAAGTAATGGATCATGAAATTCAGGCATATATGACTGGGCAGGGGAATAGTTTGCCAGCCCCTGTTCCTTTCCGCAATTTTGTGGCTCAGACCCGGTTGGGGGTGAGCCAGACAGAGCATACTCGGTTCTTTACCGACATGTTAGCAGAGGTGGAGGAGCCAACATTGTCGTTCGGGGTGACGAAAGTACATTATGATGGCTCGCAGGTCGCAGAATTACACCGAATGTTAGCTTCTGAACTAAATGAGCGATTACGTAGCTGGGCAAGACATCAGGGAGTCAGCTTGGCGGCCCTGTGTCATTTGGCCTGGGCACAAGTGTTGTCGCGTACCAGCGGACAGGAAAAAGTGGTATTTGGAACCGTACTGTTTGGACGAATGCAGGCAGGAGAAGGTTTTGACAGCGGGATGGGGTTGTTTATCAATACATTACCGCTGCAATTGGATATGGATGATACACCGGTACAGGAGAGCGTCCGAGAGGCACATAATCGATTAGCCGGATTACTAGCACATGAACATGCTTCACTGGCGTTGGCTCAACGATGCAGTAGGGTTGCCAGTGGAACACCGTTGTTTAATGCCTTGCTGAACTACCGGCATAATGTCCCGTTGACGGCTTCAGATGAACCCCTGAATGGTATTGAATTTCTGGGTGCACAAGAGCGCACTAACTATCCGATTGTTTTGTCGGTGGAGGATTTTGGGGATGCACTCGGTCTGACGGCTCAGGTAGTGCAGCCCTTTGAGCCAGCACGGATATGCGATTATATGCAGCAGGCGCTGGAAAGTCTGGCGGAAGCGCTGGAGCACACGCCGGACAGGCCGGTTCGGGCATTGGAAATCCTGCCGGAAGCGGAGCGTACGCTGTTGTTAAAAACTTGGAACGCGACAGAAACTGTCTATCCAGACCAGTTATGTATTTATCAGCTGTTTGAACAACAGGTGGAAAGAACACCTGATGCCACAGCACTCATATATGAAGAGCAGACACTCAGCTATACCGAACTGAATGCCTGGGCTAATCGGCTGGCTCATCAGTTGATTATGTTAGGAGTAGAACCAGATCAACGAGTGGCGATTTGTGTCACACGCTCACCAGCGATGGTGATAGGACTACTGGCGGTGCTGAAAGCTGGTGGGGCATATGTCCCTCTGGATCCAACCTATCCGGGTGAACGTTTGGCTTATATGCTGAAGGATACTGCCCCATCCGTAGTATTGGCAGATGTAACAGGACAGACAGCATTGGGTGAGAAAGCGCTTGCCGAGTTGGTTGTACTTGACCCTAATATCCTGCCAGACCAGCCGGATACCAATCTCTTGATGACTGAATTGATGCCACACCACTTGGCATATGTGATTTATACTTCGGGTTCGACAGGGACACCAAAAGGAGTAATGCTGGAACATCGTGGTGTCTGCAACTACCTGCTATGGGCACGGCGTGATTACCTGGCTGAAAGGCAATTCGATAGTATCGTTTCGTCACCGCTAGCTTTTGATGCCACGGTCACCAGTCTTTACCTGCCATTACTGTGTGGTGGCAAGATCCGCTTGCTCCGTGACGGGCAGGAACTGGTTGAACTGCTCCCCGCGTTGCTGTCAATGGAGTCGGGTGCTCTGGTTAAGATTACCCCCAGTCATCTCTTAGCAGTGGGGCAGGAATTGAAAACTGCGGGACGAAAATGCCCTACGCATTGCTTTGTCGTAGGGGGAGAGACGCTGCCCAGTTCCACTGTTGAACTTTGGCGAACATTATCGCCTGGATCACGCATCATCAACGAATACGGCCCAACTGAAACCGTCGTGGGTTGTGCCGTGTTTGATACCAATTACCCAAGCTATTTTGTCGATAACGTACCGATTGGCCGACCAATCTCCAATACCCAAATCTATATTCTTGATCCCCACGGAGAACCTGTCCCAATGGGTGTCGCTGGTGAGCTTTACATTGGAGGAGTTGCTGTCGCCCGAGGCTACCTGAACCGGCCAGAGTTGACCGCTGAACGTTTCCTGGTCGATCCGTTTAGCGATAAACCAGGTGCACGCATGTACCGAACCGGGGATTTGGCGCGTTATTTGCCGGATGGCAACCTGGTATTTATTGGTCGTAATGACCATCAGGTCAAAATCCGGGGCTTCCGGATAGAGCCGGGAGAGATTGAATCGCGACTGACAAAGCATCCTGCGGTGAGTGAAGTGGTTGTGTTGTCACAGGGAGAAGGACAACACAAACGTCTGGTAGCTTATATAGTGGCGGAATCAGACGACAGATTGGTGACCAGTTTACGTACTTACCTGAGTAAAGTTCTGCCGGATTATATGATACCAGCAGCGTTTGTGTGTTTGGATGCACTTCCGTTGACACCAAATGGCAAGCTGGACCGTCAGGCATTACCAATTCCTGGTGAAGAAACCTTTGTCCATCAGGTTTATGTAGCACCACAAGGGAGGGTAGAAATAGCTCTAGCGGAAATTTGGCAAGAGTTGTTGAAAGTTGAGCAGGTGGGGAGGCATGACAATTTCTTCGTATTGGGTGGCCATTCGCTACTTGCCATACAGATGATAAATCTTGCAGCAAAACGTGGGATGTTTTGTACATTGAATGAGTTGTTCCAATTCCCAGTGTTGTCCGAACTAGCTGTAAAAATCATGTCAGATTGGTTATCTCAGAAACGCAGTGCAATTCCTGTACGTTCTGGTGGAACACAGCTACCTTTATTCTGTGTTCCTAGTGGCGTAGGTGATTATTCCTATACTTTTGGATTGGCTGAGCTTATGCGGCCAGATTATCCGATTTATGCACTACCGTGGCCGCCCATCAATGAGGAACGGATATCAACAATGGAAATGCTGGCGACAAGAGTGATTTCTTTAATGAAAGCCGTTCAACCGAAAGGTCCATACCGCATATGTGGTTATTCTTCTGGTGGAATACTGGCTTATGCCGTTGCTCAGAGATTATTAGGTATTGGTGATAAAGTTGATTTCCTTGGACTGATTGATACGCTTGCTCCTCACTGTTTCAAAAGAATGGCTCAACCTAAACATCAGTTTTTAACTGAATTAGAAAATCAATCCGGGAACAAACATACCACAGAAATTTCAGCATTGTATCCGATAATTGATGAACTGAGCTGGATGCAATTGATTGAATTTGCAAAAAAAATTGGAATATACTCCTTAAATCTGAGTTCTGATTTGATTGCAAAAAATATGGAGCAGAGAGAAAATTATGAACAAATGGTTAGGAATTATGTGCCAGAAACATTGACGGTGCCATTGCATCAGTTTTATGCGCTGGAACCTTCTCTCACGATGCCTATTGTCACAGATACCGAACAGGAACCTTTAACCAAAGACCCATCCTTAGGATGGAATCAGGTAATGCCTGCTACTTTGTTGCAGTTGATTGCTATTGTTGGTAATCATTCTAGTTTGTTTGAGGATAATGAGAATAGAATGGTTTTAGCTCAAGCTTTTGATACAGCGTTAGCAAGCAGTGACGAAAGAGAGGGGGTATAATATTTATGATTTTGATTACTCAGAAATATCATGTGCTAACCCTAAGCTATTTATGGAGATCATCTTGATAGCTTAAGATATATTTAGACACTTATTCTTCCATATGAAAGGTTAAAACGTAAGCGTACGGGGAACCCCACCTAGCCAGCTGTCTCTTGATCATATTTCATAGATCAAGAGACTTGGACAGTAAATAACCTTCAAGGATGGTTTGTAGCATGAACCATCCTTGCCACAGCCTTTCCCATCCCACTCGGCCATTTCGTTTTGAGTCATACCAACCCGCTAGTTTTCCCAAATTAATATAGGCCCAGTAAACACTTGGCGCTGTCTTAGGGACCTTTTTCTTTTCTTGCTTTACCCATAACAACTGTAAGTGTACGGGGAATCTCACCTAGTACTACAGCCGTACGCCCCTTTGTGACATGATAGCCCATGACATTTTGTCCTGAAAATACGGGAGGTGTACCATGCACTCACCGACCAACGCCTGGGAACAGGAACTGCTCTCACTGCATACTCGTCTGGCTTCGTTGTTTCACCATCCCGGCCCACAGCAACGCAGCCTCGCCTACCTCCGGGGATTACTCAGTGACGTTGAACGTAAAAATGGCTGGCAACTGGCGGAATGGATAGGCGAACGCACGCCTGATGGCGTTCAGCATCTGCTGGAGCGGGCTCACTGGGATGTTGACGTCGCCCGCGATATTTTGCGGGACTATGTGACGGAGCATTTGGGCGATGAACACGGGGTGCTCATTGTGGATGAAACCGGCTTTATCAAAAAAGGCACCCATTCTGCCGGCGTGCAACGTCAATACAGTGGCACCGCCGGACGCGTCGAAAACAGTCAGATAGGCGTCTTTCTCTGTTATGCCGGTCAGGGTGGCCATGCCTTTATTGACCGCGCGTTATACCTGCCCAAACAATGGACTGATGACCGGCCCCGCTGTGAAGCCGCCGGCATTCCTGACGCCGTCACCTTTGCCACCAAACCGCAGCTCGCCCGGCAGATGCTGGAACGCGCATTAGAGGCCGGTGTGCCCTGTCGCTGGGTGACGGCAGATGCCGTTTATGGTCAGGATCGTCGCCTGCGCGGCTGGCTGGAGTCCCGGTATCAACCGTTTGTGCTGGCGATCCCCAAAAATGAACCGTTGTGGTGGCAAGGGCCAACCCCTGTCAGGGCGGACAAGATTGTGGACAGCCTGACGCCTGGGCAATGGGAAACCCATTCGGCGGGGCGGGGAGCGAAAGGCGAACGTCAGTATGACTGGGTTCGGGTGCCGCTCTGGCGTTTACAACTCAGTGAGAAAGAACGGGAATATGGCCATTATTTGCTGGTCCGGCGCAGCCGGGATGAAAAGCAGGAACGGGCTTACTTTGTGGTGTATGCGCGCCGAGAACAGGCTGGCCTGAAGACCCTGGCTCAGGTGGCAGGGCATCGCTGGGAAATTGAATGTGGTTTTGAGGAAACGAAGGGGGAATGCGGTCTGGATCACTACGAAGTGCGGCAATGGCATAGCTGGTATCGGCATATTACGCTGTCGTTACTGGCCCATGCGGTTCTGGCGGTTTTGCGGATACGGGAGAAAAAAAACGCCGAAGGGACTGATAGCCCTTAGTGTGGCTGAACTGCGTAGGCTACTGTCAAAATTAATGGAAAAGGCAGGAGAGACCGTCGAGCAGGTTTTACATTGGTCATCTTGGCGACGACGACATCAATACTACGCACAACAATGTCATTATCGCCGCCGGGATAACTTTATGATTACAGAGCGGTTACGGCTGTAGTACTAGCCAGCGGGCATTCACTGATTAAAATAGTGTCACCTATTCTTATGATGGAAAAATCCCATGAGCCAATCCCGATTTACGCAAGCTGAGTGGCTGGACATTTTTGAACAGCAGAAAAAATCTGAATTGACTGTCCAACAGTTTTGCCAAAAGATCGGTATCTCGACAACCCAGTTCTATCACCACCGCCAACACGGCTCCCGTCCACAGGAAAAGCCCCCCGGGTCGGCTTCCCCGCCTGCTTTTATTAAAATCCGCCCCATCCGGCACGCCCCCCCTCTTATTTGAAACACCGCATGGCACACTGCGTTTCCCTGCCGGTACAGAGACCCACGTCATCATTGCGATTATCCGCGGGCTCGCCGCATGAAAATGTTTGTGGATGTCCCGGACGTTTATTTGTGCCGCCCGTTTATCGACTTCCGAAAATCCATCAACGGGCTGGCAGTCTGGGTGGAGCTGGAAATGCAGCTTTCACCGACGCAAACCGCGCTGTTCCTTTTTTGCAACAAAAAGCGGGATAAACTCAAAATCCTCTACTGGGATAAAACCGGGTTTGCCCTCTGGTACAAGCGGCTGGAAAATGCCAAATTCAAATGGCCCACGGCCGTCAACAGCGCCACCCTGAACCTGACGGAGCAGCAACTGCACGGGTTGTTATCGGGCTATGATGTCATCGGCCATCAGCCCTTCTCCGTACCGCATTGTCATGTCACCTGATCACTTGACGATCATCAAACCCATGGGCATTAATTGAGTTTCTTCGCCGGGAATAGCGTAAAATGTCCCCATGAAAATCGATATCAATGCCCTGCCCAATGACCCCGCTGAACTGAAACGGCTGCTGATTAAGCAGTCGCAGCGGCTGGCCTAATGAGATGGTCTTCCCCATCCTATGAACCATACTCCTATAAGGTATATTGTTTCTAGAGAGGCCATCATGCAAAACGTGACACTTATTGGTATCGATCTCGGCAAGCATTCTTTCCATATCCATTGTCAGGATAAATCTGGCAAGGCCGTTCTGCATAAAAAATTTACGCGCATAAATTAATGGAATTTTTAGCACAGTGTTCATCCACGACCGTCGTAATGGAAGCTTGTGCCGGTGCACATTTTATGGCTCGCCGAGTCGCTGACTTAGGCCATGATGCAAAGCTGATATCTCCGCAGTTTGTTCGTCCTTTTGTCAAAAGTAACAAAAACGATTTTATTGACTCGGAGGCCATCTGTGAAGCGGTACCACGCCCTTCCATGCGTTTTGTCCAGCCCAGAACAGAGACTCAGCAGGCGATGAGAGCACTACACCGTGTCAGAGAATCACTCATCAGAGACAGAGTTAAAACCACTAACCAAATGCATGCCTTTTTGCTGGAATTTGGTATCAGCCTGCCAAAAGGTGAGGCAATCATCAAGCGGTTATCTCTGGTTCTGGCTGAACACGACATTCCCGGTTATCTGAGCCGTTTGCTGATAAAATTACATGACCACTGCCTTTATCTTGTAGAGCAAATAACGGCACTGGAATTAGAATTAAATCAGTCCCTCAAAGCGGACGATGCTGCTCAACGCATGATGACAATACCGGGGGTAGGGCCAATTACCGCCAGTTTACTTTCATCCCAGCTCGGGGATGGCAAACAATTTTCATGCAGCCGATATTTTGCGGCTTCGATGGGACTTGTTCCCCGGCAATACAGTACGGGAGGAAAACCCACGCTGCTGGGGATCAGCAAGCGGGGCAACAAAAATTTGCGTCGAGTCCGAACGTTTCTGATGCAGCTTGAGCATCAGAAAGGCAGGCTTGCCGAGTGGGTTCGGGAGCAACTTAGCAGGAAACATTCGAATGTGGGGGCCTGTGCACTGGCTAACAAATTGGCACGAATAGCCTGGGCTCTCACCACTCGGCAAAGTGAATATCAGGCCAGAGAGATACCGCTGACTCAATTAATTGATTATTAAACAGTGAAATACACGTCACCCATCTGGTTTTGCGAAGACTCATTATTGATGACATGAACGGCCAATTGGCCTGATGAATAACCTGATCCAAAAAGTGGCTCATTGAAGCCGATGGCCTTTTTAGGTTCATCAGGTGCAGAACTCATTGAGGAGGGGGCATTTTTCCCATAAAGACGCCGGATAGATTTAAGCAAGCTTGCCATTAATCAAAATCAGTGTTGCAAAAACGGGGATAGCCATAAATTTATGCTCTCAATCCCTAGCTTTATTTTTGAATTATATGCAAATTATCCAAATACATAAATTTATTCTCTATTATGTTTGTATTTTATAAATTGTAAGTTAATCTTAATAATTAACCTCAGCTTCGTTTAAAAATAGCGATATCACAATCCCGTCAATTCAAGCTCGGTTTTTTAGGTTGGAATGTATAAGCAATTAAGCCTGCGACGATTTCCAATAAAAAACCGAGCTGACTGCGGTGTCTTGAATGCTCTATTTGAGAAATATTTTTGAGCTG
>NZ_JAPFCD010000087.1:0-12570 GCF_026153155.1 Photorhabdus aballayi
AATAGAGCATCAAAAAAACAGGCCACGCAATGCGCAGCCCTTAATAAATTACACAACTGAGTTAAGTCATCAGCGTATTATTTTTCTCGGACGCCTTCGATAGAGATCAGTAATTCCGCTTCCTGTGATTTAGGCCCCAAATCTTTTTGGAAATTAAAATCTTTCAGTTTGATTTTGCCGTAAGCATCGAAACCGGCACGGTAGCCGCCCCACGGATCTTTACCTTCACCCAGTAGTTCCGCATTCAGCACTACTGGTTTTGTCACGCCATTTAAAGTCAGATCACCGGTAACAACATATTTATTCCCTTCTTTTTTCACTGCTGTTGAAGTGAATTTTGCTTCAGGATATTTATCCGTATTAAAGAAATCCTTACCGCGCAGGTGTTTATCACGTTCAGCGTGGTTGGTATCTAAGCTAGCTATTTTGATCGTCACATCAACTTTATCCGCAGCCGGGTTTTTCTCATCAAATGTGAAAGAGCCATCAAAATCTTTAAATGTCCCATATAACCAACTGTATCCCAAATGCTGAATACGGAATTGAATAAAGGCGTGCTGGCCTGGTATATCAATTTTATAATTGGCGGCTAATGCCGAACCTGCATTCAGTAACAGTGCACCTGCTGTCAAGCCAAGTAATGTCTTCTTCAACATATTCTTCTCCATAATCGTCTTTTGTATTATTCAGGACGGAAACCTAGCATCCGTTTTAAGGTTGCATCACGGTCAATAAAATGGTGTTTTAATGCCGCAACAGCGTGTAATAGCGATAAAATTACCACCGCCCAAGCAAGGTAAAGATGAATCATACCGGCAGTATCTGCCTGTTCGCCCTGACCGATTAATGTGGCTGGCACAGTAAACCAGTCAAAGACAGATATTGACTGTCCATCAGCGGTCGAAATTAAATAACCGCTAATCAAAATGCTAAACAGTAAGATATACAACAAAATATGCATCAAAACAGCACTGACTCTGATTAAGCGGCTATAACTGGCTAATGGCTTGGGTGGTGGAGAAACAAAACGCCAGATAACACGCACAACCATCACTATCAGCAGTACTATTCCGATGCTTTTATGAATTTCAGGGGCTTTGTGATACCACGTATCGTAATAGCCCAATGTCACCATCCACAATCCTAACGCAAACATGCCGTACACAGCCAATGCAACCAACCAGTGTAGAAGGACAGATAAATGACCAAATTGGTTAGAAGTATTCTTCCAAAGCATAATCGTTCCTTTTTAGATCAATGCTGATGAGCTTTTTGGGATTAATTAAATCATAAACGATATCCATTTCTTTTTTATGAAAAATTTCAACAAATAATTTGCAAAAGATTTTCAATTTTAATCAATGAAATTCAATTAGAATAAAAAGCATTAGATAACAATAAGATAAAAATAAATCACATTAAGAATAATGCCCCAAAAGCGTATAATATATATTTTTTTATTATATTAATTTTTTAATTTTAACCAATGTAAAAATCAATCATCTTATTTTCTGTTATTTCTTTATAATTTTCCGTTTATAATAAGCATTACCTGATGCACTCGTACCTGACGACTCTAACACAAAGCCTTAGTCGCCAGAAACGACGAGTCCCGCCGCCGTTAAATCTATTATGCCTTTATGTCGTATGTTCATTACTGGAACAATAAAAGTGAATAAAACATGAGGAATATCACTATTTACGGCAACAAATCTTGCAGCATTAATCATGTAATAGTGGTAAAAATAACATCAATAAATTATCAAAAATGAGGTTTTTTTATGTCAAATAGCATTTTACAAGCACTCACTTTGTTGAAGTCAAAAAAATGGGTCGATTTGACGCATAGCTTCGATAAAGATTCTCCACACTTTTTTATGCTTAATGCAGCCGAATTTAAAACACTGTTTGATTATAAAGATGGCTTTTTTGTTCAACAATTTTCTTTTCCCGGCCAATACGGGACTCACATTGACGCT
Organism: Photorhabdus aballayi; assembly: GCF_026153155.1. Lineage (NCBI taxonomy): Bacteria > Pseudomonadati > Pseudomonadota > Gammaproteobacteria > Enterobacterales > Morganellaceae > Photorhabdus > Photorhabdus aballayi. The sequence continues at coordinate 1,980 of NZ_JAPFCD010000087.1, forward strand.
CCCTGCCATTTTGTCCCTAATGCTCGTTGTCTTGATGAATTGGAATTAAAAGAACTCGTTTTACCTTTAATCGTGCTTGATCAATCAGAAAGAGCAAAGCAAGATCCTAACTTTTCACTTTCTAAAGAAGATATTCTTAAATTCGAAGAAGAACATGGAATCATTGAAGCAGGAACTTTCGTCGCGCTCAGGACTGATTGGAGTAAACGCTGGTCATCTCAGGAAGCAATGGATAATAAAGATGATTGTGGCAATAACCAAATACCCGGATGGGGAATGGATGCCCTCAAATTTTTATTTGAAGAACGTCATATTAAATCTATTGGGCATGAAACATTTGATACTGATTCCGCTAAAGATTTTAGAAAGAATAATGCGTTGTTGGGCGAAGATTATGTCTTAAAGCAAGATACTTATCAGATAGAACTTTTGGCTAATTTGGACCAAGTACCTGCACGTGGCGCAGTCATTTTTAATATCGTGGCTAAACCTAAAAAAGCCTCTGGTTTTCCTGTTCGTTCGTTTGCCATACTCCCGTGACGGTTCCCCGGCCTGAGAAGGCCGAGGTTTTTGGTCAGTAATCGAATGATTTTGTGAAAAAACGCACTTTTTATCTTCGCAACTTGGTGCAAAGCAACAGTAAAGTGGCGTGTGATATGTTGAATATGGTATAAAACCTGCCGTTTTTTCTTATGAATCATTTTGTAAAGGGTATTATTTGCTACAATAATCCCTACTCTATATGTGTAATTTAAGGTAACCCGGTGAATATTCAGGCGATTCTTTCAGAAAAAGTCAGCCAGGCGCTGATTGCAGCAGGAGCTACAACCGACAGCGAAGCTCATATCCGCCAATCCGCTAAAGCGCAATTTGGCGATTATCAGGCCAATGGCGTGATGGCCGCTGCGAAAAAAGTGGGTATCCCCCCCCGACAATTGGCAGAAAAAGTTGTTAGCCTGCTAGATCTGCAAGGTATCGCCAGTAAAGTTGAAATCGCCGGCCCAGGTTTTATCAACATCTTTCTTGATAAAGTGTGGATTGCAGCGAACATCGAAACTGCATTGAAAGATGAAAAATTAGGCGTTGCTCCAGTAGAGCCGCAAACCATCATTATCGATTATTCCGCTCCCAATGTCGCAAAACAGATGCACGTTGGTCATCTGCGTTCCACGATTATTGGTGATGCCGCCGTCCGTACACTTGAATTCCTCGGTCATAAAGTTATCCGCGCTAACCACGTAGGTGACTGGGGAACCCAGTTCGGTATGCTCATTGCCTATCTGGAAAAGGTACAAAACGAAAATGCCAGCGATATGGCACTGTCCGATCTGGAAGCTTTCTATCGCGAAGCAAAAAAACATTACGATGAAGATGAAGCGTTTGCCATTCGCGCCCGCAGCTATGTGGTGAAACTGCAAGGCGGTGATGAATATTGCCGTACTATGTGGCGCAAGCTGGTGGATATTACGATGGCCCAAAACCAGCAAACTTATGACCGCCTGAATGTCACGTTGACGCAAAAGGCAGTAATGGGTGAAAGCCTGTACAACGATCTACTGCCGGGTATTGTCGCTGATCTGAAACAGCAAGGGCTGGCCGTAGAAAGCGACGGCGCAACCGTAGTTTACCTTGATGAGTATAAAAACAAAGAAGGTGAACCGATGGGCGTTATTATCCAAAAGAAAGATGGGGGTTATCTTTACACCACAACGGATATCGCCTGTGCAAAATATCGCTATGAAACCCTGCACGCTAACCGCGTTCTTTATTACATCGATTCCCGTCAACATCAACATTTGATGCAAGCCTGGACTATCGTCCGTAAAGCAGGTTATGTACCCGAATCCGTGTCACTGGAACACCATATGTTCGGCATGATGTTGGGTAAAGACGGCAAACCATTTAAAACTCGCGCCGGCGGTACGGTCAGATTGACTGATCTACTGGATGAAGCCATTGAACGCGCCAATATCCTAATTCGTGAAAAGAACCCGGATATGCCAGAAGACGAACTGAAAAAAGTGGTTGAGGCTGTCGGTATTGGCGCCGTGAAATATGCAGATCTCTCCAAGAGCCGCACCACAGATTACATCTTCGATTGGGATAATATGCTCGCCTTTGAAGGCAATACCGCGCCTTATATGCAATATGCTTATACCCGCGTTGCCTCCATCTTTAAACGTGCCGAAATCGATGAAAGCAGCTTGACGCTACCCGTTATCCTAAATGAGGATCGTGAACAAACATTAGCCACCCGTTTGCTGCAATTTGAAGAGACTATCACCACCGTCGCTCGTGAAGGCACGCCACATATTATGTGCGCTTACCTGTATGATTTGGCTGGTCTATTCTCTGGTTTCTATGAACACTGCCAGATCCTCAATGCGGAAAGCGAAGAGTTGCGTCAAAGCCGCCTGAAACTGGCGCTCCTGACCGCTAAGACATTGAAACAAGGCCTGAATACCTTAGGTATTGAAACGGTAGAACGAATGTAACTGGATAATCGTTACTTGTTTGAAAAATTGGCGTGATAAGGATATCCCCCTCCCTATCACGCCTGTTAAGATCTTTTGATCTCTGGTATTCAATTCTAGCAAGAAGTGTACCCCAGCAATTTCCAATTATTAAAACTCCGCCTAATCTGAATAACTGCTGGAATACCTGAATTTATTGAAAACCGCGGTGGGCAAAATCTTTTAGCCGAAAACCCATCAGCACCAGCGCAGCAAAATAACTGCCTGCCCCGGCGATAACCACCGCCATCAATCGCAATAGGCGCATAGCCATATTCCCCTGCTCCCATGCAGGCATCAACCACAAAGCAACAGCCAATACAGCAACCATTACCGCAATTGCCACTACCAATTTAAATAAGAACACACCCCAACCCGCTAACGGCTTAAAAATATTTCTCTTACGTAATTGCCAATAAAGCATACTAGCATTAAAGCAGGACGCCAGACCGATAGAAAGCGCTAACCCGGCATGCTTTAATGGGCCAATAAAGGCAAGATTCATTAACTGAGTCAGGAACAAAGTGGCAATCGCAATTTTCACTGGAGTTTTAATATCGCGACGAGAATAAAAACCCGGCGCCAGCACTTTAACAATAATTAGCCCCATCAGCCCAAAACAGTAAGCAATCAGCGCTTTTTGGGTCATTACCGCATCAAAGGCAGTAAAATTACCGTATTGGAACAGAGAAACTGTTAAAGGTTCCGCCAATATACCTAACGCAACAGCACAAGGCAGCGCTAATAAAAAACAGAGCCGAAGTCCCCAATCCATTAATTTGATATATTCTTCATGATTTCCGCTGGAAAAACTTTTCGCCAATGAAGGCAAAAGAATAGTTCCAAGCGCAACCCCCAATACACCGGAAGGTAATTCCATCAAACGGTCAGCGTAATACATCCAGGAAACAGAACCGGACACCAGAAATGAGGCGAAAATCGTATTAATAATTAATGAAATCTGGCTGACTGAAACCCCAAGAATCGCGGGTCCCATCTGCCGCACAACCAGCCACACGCCACTGTCACGGAAAGAAATACGCGGTAATACCAGCATGCCAATCTTTTTCAGATGAGGAAGCTGATATAAGAGTTGCAAAATCCCTCCAGCGATAACAGCCCAACCCAATGCCATCACTGGCGGATTACAATAAGGGGCGACAAATAATGCAAACACAATCATGCTGATATTAAGCATAGTCGGCGCGAAGGCCGGCACAGAAAATCGATTCCAGGTATTTAATATCGCGCCTACCAACGAGGCCAGTGATATCAGAAAAATATAGGGGAAAGTAATTCTTAACAGGTTTGTTGTCAGAGTAAATTTATCGACGGTATCGGTAAAACCGGGGGCAGTAACATAAATCACCCACGGCGCCGCTAAAACGCCCAACACAGTAACAATTGCCAGAATTAACGTCAGCATACCAGAAACATAAGCAATAAATGTCCGAGTGGCTTCATCGCCTTGCTGATTCTTATATTCTGCCAAAATAGGCACAAATGCCTGAGAAAAGGCCCCTTCTGCAAAAATACGACGCAGTAAATTAGGTAGTTTAAATGCAACAAAAAAGGCGTCCGCTGCAACACCAGCCCCAAATATGCGGGCAATAATGGCATCGCGGATAAAACCCAAGACCCGAGAAAACATGGTCATAGAGCTAACCGCAGCCAGCGATTTCAATAAATTCATCGTATTTATCTCAAAATCATGTTAGTTGATTTCTGAACTGCCTGTAAAGCAGTGCAAAAAAGTACCAGTTTATGCAATCTTAACCCAGATTTCTAAACTGCCTGTACGGCAGTGAACAATAATCCGATCAACACTATAAAAGTGAGCGCTTTCTAAGCTGCCTGTACGGCAGCGCACTGTTAGATATTAACTTTAACCTACTGATGGTTAAAGCATATATTGATAAAACAATAAAAAAAGCTTTTTTAGGAGAAATAATATTTCTTTATAATCAATAGACTATTATTCAACACAAAATTATGTAAAGACTCAAATTATATAAATATTTATTTTTACTCACTCTTTATTTATCTATTTTTCAAATTCAATTGCTATTACCCAGAAAATATAAAATCGAAGTTGGCATTTATTAAATAACCCAATCAGAATAATACCTATTTTTATAGATTAAAGAAACTATTCAAATTATTTTCATGATAATTAGGAAATAATAATAAAACATCCAATGAATTATTTAAAGGAATACGGATATATTTAATTACGAAGTAACGATATTGCACTTATTATGTAAATCCACCTCTCATTATAATTCCAAAAACAATAATCTCTTAACTGTTATTTACCATAAGAAAAAGCAAAATTTGGCGCTTGTCTTAACTGATAACGTTACAGATTCAGAATTCTCTCTAGTAGCACCTTGCAACTAGCCTTACTACAAAAAGCTCGAATAGCCACTTTAAAAAGCGCACCAACCGAAGTCAATGCGCCGAATAAGTCAACTTATTGAAGTTTATTCAGGATAGAACTCTTGAGAAAAGATCTGATTTATATTCCAGACACATTCGTCTGGAAACATATCCAGTCCTGTTTCATCGACAGCGGAAGAAACTGCATCAGCCCAAACTTTCGCAAACCAGTTTTCATCAGCAATTGTGCTTTTCAAGCTGGGTGTCTCTTTTATATGCAATGCCAATGCTTTTCTCTGTTCCTTGATAGTTCTTTGCCAACTTGAACCACGACGCTCAGGCTGATATTGCCATTTTAAAAGATGGGACAACAAAACTGCCATGCGACTTGCTAGTTCACGTTTTTCACTCTTGCCCACGTCCTCAATTTCCTCGGCAATATTAAATATATCGATCTCAGAGAATTTACCTGCACGCAATAATGCTGCTTGCTCATTCGCCCAAGCGACCACATCAGTTTCGTAACGGGTATGACTCATGGTTGCCTCCGTTAATATAAAGCTGCCTGTACGGCAGTGAACTTCCATCAGACTTTTCTAAAATCACATCTTGATTTCTAAGCTGCCTGTACGGCAGTGCACTCAAGTATAATTGATAAAATTAAGTTCTACTATTTCTAAGCTGCCTGTACGGCAGTGAACGGTGGAAATTGCTAGTTGCTGCTTAGCCCGCATTTCTAAGCTGCCTGTACGGCAGTGAACTATTGAAACGCCGATGGCGCCATTTTTCATCTTTTCTAAGCTGCCTGTACGGCAGTGAACTGTTACATATTAACTTTAACCTGCTGACAGTTAAAGCATATTTTAATAAAACAATGAAAAAACCCTTTTTTTAAGAGAAATAATATTTCATTAAAAATCAATAAATTAAAATCAGTCCTTAAAAAAGGGTCAAAAATAAGGTGTGGGGAAAGCAGATTTTCAACGGTGATTTAATTCATCATTACTCACTTGCTTTACTTTATTTGGTGACAGTACAGCTTAATAATCAACTTTTTCCACCCCATTTTTCATCTGTCAATGCGGTTAATACATGATCTTGCCAGACTCCATTAATCATCAGGTATTTCTTGGCATAGCCTTCACGCTCAAAACCCAATCGCTCCAACAATTTCCCACTACGATGGTTATCCGGCATATAATTAGCCATAACCCGATGCATCCCCTGTTGACGTTGCATATAACGGATAGCGGGTTGTAAAGCTTCATACATCAACCCTTTTCCCTGCCACTTTTCACCAAGCGAATATCCCAAATAACAGGCATGAAAAGCTCCACGCAGAATATTACTGAAATTAGCAACGCCAATAACTTCATTTTCATTTGGATCAAGTAGCAGAAAATGAAAGGCCGCACTCTGTTTTTGCATTTCTATGATTAAATTCAATCGGTTTATCCAGCCAGAAGGCTGGCAATGACTACTATCTCTGGTCGGCTCCCAAGGTTTAAGAAACTCGTGATTTTCTGAATAGTACTCAGCCAAACGATAAGCATCCCGCTCGTATACCAAACGCACCACCATTCGTTCCGTTATCAGACGAACTTTCGGTAAAGTGGAACGATAACCAAACATTATTTCTCCCTAACTATATTAATTTATCCGTTAAAAATTTAAGCTATTTATCTGTAAAAAACAGCTTCCAGTCATTACTTTTACAATAAAAAAATATTATCCATAACTCACTATCCTAATGATCAAATTAAGTACAGAATACAAAGGAACTATTATTGTCCTCTCTTCTTACTACTCCAATGGTGAGCAATGTCACTGGTTTCACAAGCACGTAGCCTGGGTAAGTACTTCCTGTTATTCGATAACTTGCTAGTCGTTCTGGGTTTCTTCGTCGTATTTCCTTTAATATCAATACATTTTGTTGAGCAACTAGGTTGGGCCGCGCTGGTTGTTGGTTTTGCGCTTGGTTTACGCCAGTTTGTACAACAGGGCTTAGGCATTTTCGGCGGCGCAATTGCAGACCGTTTCGGCGCGAAGCCGATGATCGTCGCCGGCATGCTATTACGCGCTCTTGGTTTTGCTTTAATCGCCTTAGCCACCGAACCGTGGATACTGTGGCTTGCCTGCATATTATCCGCACTGGGGGGCACCTTATTTGATCCTCCCCGGACTGCACTGGTCATCAAACTAACCCGACCGCACGAGCGCGGCCGTTTCTTCTCTCTGCTGTTGATGCAGGACAGCGCCGGTGCGGTTATCGGCGCACTGATTGGTAGCTGGCTGCTGCAATACGATTTCCAACTTGTCTGTTGGACAGGTGCCGGTGTTTTCGTTCTGGCAGCCATCTGGAATGCATTATTCCTCCCTGCCTACCGAATTTCTACTACCCGCACTCCCATCTGGGAAGGGATGGAACGCGTTATTAAAGATCGCCGCTTCTTCACCTATGTATTGACGTTGACCGGCTACTTTATGCTATCTGTCCAAGTGATGTTGATGTTTCCGATTATCGTCAATGAAATCGCCGGAACACCCGCTGCGGTAAAATGGATGTACGCGATTGAAGCAACCCTATCGCTCACTTTACTGTATCCGATCGCCCGTTGGAGTGAAAAACGCTTCCGGCTAGAACAGCGTCTAATGGCCGGGCTTTTCCTGATGAGTCTAAGTATGTTCCCAGTCGGTTTGATTGGTGAAATAAATACCTTATTTGGACTTATTTGCCTGTTCTATCTGGGTACAATCACAGCTGAACCTGCCCGTGAAACATTAAGCGCTTCACTATCTGATCCGCGGGCGCGCGGCAGTTATATGGGATTCAGCCGTCTTGGGCTGGCATTGGGCGGCGCATTGGGTTATACCGGCGGCGGTTGGTTATATGATACCGGCCATGCGCTGCATATGCCGCAATTGCCTTGGTTCCTGCTTGGGATTATTGGTTTTATCACGCTGTATGCCCTGCACCGTCAATTTAACCAACGTAAAATTGAATCTGCCATGCTGAGTGGCAATTAATAAGGTAATATCTGCCCTCCAAAATAAAGGAGTCGATATGAGAAAATTTTTCTTGGGGGCAGCATTGTTGTTAGCGGGGCTAATCAGTGGTTGCGATCAGTTCAAAGGTGTCAGTATTAGCGAAGAGTTAATTAATAGTTATCTGGCAAAACACATTCATTACCAGAAACAGATTGAATTACATGGTATTGCCAACGCCGATATTGAATTGACAGAATTATCCAGCCAAATTGGCCGGCCAGAACCAAATAAAATAGCGTTAACTGGCCGTGCAAACGTAACTATTACCTCCCTGCTTGGCCCAGCTAAGGCTGAAATGAAACTCACCCTGAAAGCACAACCTGTTTTCGAACAAGAAAAAGAGGCTATTTTCCTGAAAGAATTGGAAATCGTTGATTACCAAATCACACCGGAAAAAATGGAAAAACCAATTAACGCATTAGTTCCTTATCTAAATAAATCACTTAACTCTTTCTTTGATACTCACCCGGTTTATGTATTAAAACCGGAACACAGCAAAGCTGAAGCCGCCGCTAAAACATTAGCAGAAAGGTTAGAAGTGAAACCTGGCAAATTATTTATCACACTGACCGATAAATAATTTTCATCAAGATATAGCAAAAAGGCAAATAATTCGAAATTATTTGCCTTTTTATCATTTTAAAATTAAGAATCTAACTCTTCTCTTAACGCCTGTAACGCTTCGCGGGTAATCACGGCTAATGTCCGGTAGAAACCAGTTGTTGCATGGGCTTCCACTTTACCCAAAAATTGCCCACACCACGGCAGAAGATACTCATCAAACAATACAATTTGCCCTTGAACCTCATCTTCTGCTGCTTGATCCTCCAGCCATGAAGCAGCTAATAACAGAGAGCCGAACTGATCGACTGGCCCATCTGACAATGGCATTCCTCGTTCAATCAGAAATTGACGAATATCGTTTTCACTCTCCCCGGTATAGTCAAAACGGCGGCCTGGTACACTAGCATTATCGCCATAAAACAGCGCCATATAATCAGCTTGCATCGCTGATAAATCACAGTTTTGTTGCAGGCGATCCAACAACGCATCTTGCTCCAATGGCCATGATTGCTTCAATTTACCTTCTACAATCACCGTCAAAAGTGGTTTCAGAATCGGGTCTTGCGGTTGGCGATTAAATAAAGTCCCTAAAATACGGCAGACTATTGAAAATTCATTCATCTCAGTTTCCAAATAAATAGCAATTTTACCGTTATTGTCTCCAATAGCCGCCCCAACTGTAAAGAGACGTTATTAATATCCTAGTTTCATATCCACAATACCGGTTGGTAATTCTCCTTTTTCAATCCGTCGAATATTTTCACTAATCGCATCCATAGCAATATCGGGAATAGTAATAGCCGCAATATGTGGCGTCACCGCTATACGGGGGTGAGTCCAGAATGGATGCATCTCTGGTAATGGTTCCTCAACAAACACATCCAATGAAGCCCCAGCGATATAACCTTTATCAATCGCCACCAACAGATCATGTTCTACTAAATGGGCGCCTCGTGCGATATTAATCAGATATGACTTTGGTTTTAGCTGGCTAAATAGCGATAAATTCAAAATACCACGGGTTTTTGGCGTATCGGGCAGCAAATTAATAAGCACCTTACTACCGGAGAGAAAATCGCCCAACTGATCTTCACCATGAAAACCAACTACATTATTAATCTGCTTTAGAGTGCGACTCCAACAACGCACAGTAAAACCAAGCTCAACTAACGTCTCTGCAACACTGCGACCCAGAACACCGGCGCCCAACACGCCCACGACAAAATCTTTACGATCATGAGGTTCGAGTTGTTTCCACATCCTCTGCCCTTGTTGCAGCTTATATTCATCCATGCGCCGCAAATAATGTAAAACCATTGCTACCGCATACTCCTGCATTTGCAGCCCCATACCAGCATCTTCGAGTCTCATCAACGGCACACCGGCGGGTAACATCCCAAGTCTCTGTTGCTCCTGCTTCAAAATGGCCTCTACTCCTGCTCCTAAAGTAAAAATCCCCTTCAATCCGGAGCGATTAGCCAACATCTCATAGGGAGGCGCCCAAACCATTGCATAATCCGCATGCTTATTATCGCCGCGTTTCCATTGACGGATATGGATATTGGGCAGTCGTTGCTGCATACCTTGAATCCACTGAGCAGCATCAGAAAAGGGGTGGTAAAAGATAATCTCCATGACTATTTATCCTCATCTTACATTTTCATACAAGGTTATCTGATGATTAAGTGTAGGTTGCAAGTCCCTTTATTAATCATCATTACGAAAATTTTGAGAATGTTAAGTAGTTAACGAATTCATTTTTTTCTTATCGAAGGGCTTGTATCTGTTTATTTCAGTGGCATTAACATTAAGTGGATACCAATTCACCGAATTGACTCTTATTTAGCTAAGCAATCAAAAAACCAAAGAAAAATATCAGAAGAGTATTGACGCTTGTAATGCTTTTCCCTATAGTAGCGCCCCGTTGCAGCGATGAAGTTAAACAAAGTTGCTGGAACGAAAAAAAGATGGTGAGGTGTCCGAGAGGCTGAAGGAGCACGCCTGGAAAGTGTGTATACGTGAAAACGTATCGAGGGTTCGAATCCCTCCCTCACCGCCAGATTCGAAAGAAAGCTCAGGTTTACCAC
>NZ_JAPFCD010000088.1:0-11855 GCF_026153155.1 Photorhabdus aballayi
CTTAAAACTTACTCTATCCATTGATAAATTAATTTTACAACCATTTAATTTTAAATTAATCCCCATATTTTCTCGGTAACATGCAAGCATATAAAACAGAAAATACCACACTACCCACTCTAATTACCTCACTATTTAAATTAATGAAGATTGATATAATTTCATGATAACCATCATATTTAACAATAAATAATTGAATTGAACCAAACATTACTATTATAAAGAAACCAAAAACAGATAGTATATAACTTATTTTTTCTCTATGAAAATTTTCATAAAAAAAAGAAAAAACAAAACAATCAATGATAAAGAATAGTACAGAAAAACATCCTGCCAAGTAGATTGAGTGGAAATTGTAACATCAATATAATCCATCATTATTTTTCCTTTTCTAGCTGATAAATACTCAGAGCTGTAGCGTTATCAACAATTAGTTCAGTAACTAAATTAATTCTGACATTTTATTATATCTTTTAAAAAATCATCTAGAATATCTTCTTGGCATTAAAATAATATACAATAAGGAAAATATAAAACCACCAACCTTTATACTTTCGCTTTTAAAATTAATAAAATTGGGTATATTGCACTCATATCCTGTTAGAATTAATTGAGCACTAGATAATAAAAGAACCAAGATAACACCAAGAATAACCATAAGATTGTTATTTTTTTCTTCTATTATTATCTTAAGAATAAATAGAAAAAACAATATAACAAGAGATAAAACATAATAGGATAATATATCCAACCATGATGATTTAGTAGAAATAATAATTTCGGTATAATCCATTATTGTTTTTCACCGGTAATTTATCGTCAACATTTAAACTTCCTTGGGAACATTATCATGATTAAAATTGAAAATATCACCGCACTTACTCTTATTATCTCATCATTTAAATTCAAAAATCTAAATGGTGGAATCAAGGAATAACTAAATTTAGATATAATTAATTGATCTGTGCAAAAAGAAAATAAAAACAAAAGATTAATTATACATAGAAAAATACTCCTTTTACTTTCTGTGTATTTTTTAATAAATAGAAAAAACATAGAAAAAATTATTATAAATAAAAAATATAATAAAAAATCCATACCGGATGATTGAATAGATATAATTAGCTCCTGATTCATATTATTTCTCTTTTTTCTTCTCAATTATTGCATATTTCTTTACTCTGTTTGCTGTTAAATAGAAATACTACTCCTTCAAATGATTTATTTCAAACTGAATAAATTCAATTGCACCATTTGAAGATAAACAATGAATACGAACCTGACCTAATATATCCTCTACAAAAAGATTTATTTTTGAATTAAAATCCATTCTTATTTTACTATGAGTTAGATAGCGAAAAGATAAAGTTTTCGCCAACTCTCTCAATTCCCTTACCTTCAAATCCAATAAGTTATCTTGCCTCATATCCCCCCTATAAAACCGATTTCTTATTTTCAAACCACAAAATCATTAATATAGATTATGTAAAATAACAAAAATAAACCAACAAAGAAACAATGAACAGAGCTATATAGATAAATCCACTCTAATAACGAGTGGATTTTCGCACAAACAAATAGATTAAAATGATTAAACTAAGATACGTAGCATACGACGCAGAGGTTCTGCGGCTCCCCACAACAATTGGTCACCTACCGTAAAAGCAGATAAATACTCTGGCCCCATATTCAGCTTACGTAAACGCCCTACAGGAGTATTCAACGTGCCTGTTACCGCTGCCGGAGTTAATTCGCGCATACTCAATTCGCGATCATTTGGGATAACACGAACCCAGTCATTATGCGCAGCCAGTAATTGCTCAATTTCAGGAACCGAAATATCTTTTTTCAATTTCAAAGTAAATGCCTGGCTGTGGCAACGCAACGCCCCGATACGAACACACAAGCCATCCACAGTAATGATATTATTACCGGTATTGAGGATCTTGTTGGTTTCTGCCTGCCCTTTCCACTCTTCACGGCTTTGGCCGTTATCAAGTTGTTTATCAATCCACGGGATCAAACTACCTGCCAGCGGCACGCCAAATTGCTCAGTTGACATAGCACCGCTACGGGTAAAATCCGTTACTTTTCTTTCAATATCCAGAATAGCCGATGCCGGATCTTGTAGCTCTTTTGCTACCTGAGTATGTAGAGCTCCCATCTGAACCAGAAGTTCACGCATATGGCGAGCACCTGCACCAGAAGCCGCTTGATAAGTCGCAACAGAAGCCCATTCAACCAAATCATTGGTAAACAAACCGCCCAAAGACATCAACATTAGGCTAACAGTACAATTACCACCAACAAAAGTTTTTATGCCTTTATTAAGACCTTGCTGAATATGCGTATGGTTAACCGGATCAAGAATGATGATGGAATCATCATTCATACGCAGTGCTGACGCCGCATCAATCCAATATCCCTGCCAACCTGTTGCTCTTAACTTTGGATAAATCTCATTAGTATAATCTCCCCCCTGACAACTAATAATAATATCCAAAGCACCAAGAGCTTCGATATCGAAAGCATTCTGTAACGTACCTTGCTGACCAGTAAAATCAGGTGCTGGCTGTCCGTATTGTGATGTCGTGAAGAATACCGGACGAATAACATCAAAATCCCGCTCTTCAATCATACGCTGCATTAATACTGAGCCGACCATACCGCGCCAGCCGATAAAGCCCACATTTTTCATCATTATTATCCTACTTTGGTGAGTGTTGATCAGTGATTCTGATTACACCAAAGCTGACAAAATATGACCAGGGACGCAAGTGAATTTATTCACTAATTCACAAGATATTTAGCAACGTAGTTAGAAAGGTACAGAACAAATCCAACACACATAAAAAAGCCACCTTTCGGTGGCAAAACGTCTGCAACTAGCTTTTAATTTTCAAATCAAACTTAATTGGCTTTTAGATTTTTCTTTAGGATGAGGCTTAACACTCGCCACTTCACCTGGTTTAGAAATAAAACGCACAAACGTTTCATGGCTGACAAACGTTGCACCACAATTGATGTTTTGACATTGGTTGTAACGTTCTTTTGTCTGGCAGGAATGTTCAAAGCTGCTGCGAGCATGAGCTGCTTTACCACAGAGAGGACATTTGATCATATTCTTTACCCTTATTTAATACACAATCTCATCACGTGAACATTATAACATAAGATCTCAATTAGAGAACAATCATTTCATATCGAGATCATTAACTTTTACTTCTAGCTCCAGCTGTGTTGTAAAACCTCCTTGATTTATCGTGTGAGTAGCCTTTGTTACCGTCCACTCTGCCGCATCTATTTCTGGTTTAAAGCCAACAACTTTCACCGGTGTTTCCGGGTAGAGGTCAGCGCGACCCAGAGCTAGTTGAATAGAAAACGATGCCGTCCCCCTCTGCATTTTCTCCCAAGCAGCTTTGGCCGCACGCTCAGCACTGGCTTTATCAGAATAAATATGAGAAAGCACTAACACATTATCCTCACTGCCTACCAGATAGTCCGTTTCCTTATTTACACTTTTTGACCGAGAAAATTGCATAGAGGTAGTCTGTTCCCTCTTCAAATGGATCTCTCCTTTGGCTCCTTCCTTCGATTTAATGTATTCTATGGAGGTTTTCTGTTTCCCTGCCTGCTTCCCTTCCTGTTTTTCCTTTCCTTCCACCTTCGAATGGATTTCTTCTTTATGCTTGTTTTCTAATTCATCGCGTCTAACAGATACTGTCTGTTTTTTCTTTGGGTTACGCGTATCCTGCCACTGTGCCTTCACAACGGTATAAGCTTGGCGATCAGCTAAAGAGAACTGATGACTATCCCCAGACTCACGACTTATCACCACAACAGGGATCTCTTTACCACTAACTGTTTTATTTTGCCCCTGTCGAATAAAGATCAGTTTGTCATCTTTTATCGAAGCGATAATCCCTTCCCGCTTTGCTAACCGGGTAAGGAAACTGCTGTCAGACTCATTTGTTTGATCGATATGGATAGTAATGTTCTCAATATCTTTACCTACGGAAGCTTTCAAGTTATTTCTAGCAGCGATCGTACGAACAATTTCTCCAATCTTTCCATGATAAGACTCTTCATGTTTCTTGTTGATTACCCCACGAAAATCAGCACTGCGCGCTCGGATAGTCAGCCTATCTGGAGCACCACTGTGTTCAATCTCATCAACGATAAATTTACCTTTAGGGACTAATGGAGATCCATGCCAGCCTAATTCTAGAGAGAGGACATTTCCCCTAGAAGGCAGTTTTAGCCCATTGTCTGCATCATCCAGCTCGATATCGAGCTGATCAGCTTCCAAGCCACGATTATCTGTCATTGTTAGCGACATCAGACGAGATTGAATACTCCCACTGATATTCTTGTTATCAACTTCCAGAAGAAATGCAGGAGCACTATCTTTTCCTGTCACCAGATCGAGTTTAGGCATCCAATTCAAGTCAGGAATCCAGCCCATTTTCTGCATTATGAAAATACCCCCGTGACTTTATTTACCAGTTTATCTTTGATACCAGGAAGCTTATCTTTAATATCAGAAAGCTGATCCCGCAAGTCACCGAACATCTCAAATAGAGATTCATCCACCCGCCGTAATGTCAGGGTAAACTCTATTTTGCGGGCAGCCCCATCTGAAAAGAATTCAGTTTTTGTCTCGTCGATACTTTCAATGACAAACATGCCGTAAATCGCACCATTGCCACCAATAAAAGACCAAGCTTTACCACTGTCAGCCATAAGCTTGAGAGCCAACAATGACAAACCTCCACCTGTAAGTTCGGGATGTAATGTTCCAGAAAGCGTAATAGTGTCATTCTCTGGCCCCAAAAATTGCCAAGCAGGTCGTATTCCAACTCGACTGTTAAAAGCATGTCGCCATGACTGTCTATATTGAAAATTTTGATATGGTGTGGTTTTCAGCATAAAAACAAATAAACCCAATGCAGCCATCATATTAAAAATCCTCCCTGTCAGAGAATGAACTACGTAAACGAGCCTGTTGCATACGCTCCCGCTGCTCAAGCTCATGCCTGACCATACGGGCAATATCTTGTGCGGATTGCCCCGGCGAACCATAGACATAAATGTGATATTGCGGTGCTTCGTGGTGTTGCTGCGGCTGACTTCTTTCCGCTCTTTCCTGAACTTCAGGATAAGCATGAACCGGCAAACTCTGAAAATGCATCGGAGCAGTTTGAGCAGCAGCCATAAATGGCATCATTGCCCCCACTGATAGCCCTAGCGCAGCATATGCAGCCGTTTTTTTCCGACTGGTAACATTTGCAGGGCCTCTTATAATTTCAGGTCCATATTCACCGACAATGCCAAACCGCCCAGCAGGAATAATGCCGCCTTTGTCGTGGGCAGTAGCAGCAATTACTGTAGCTGCATCAGAACTAGTACTACTATTAGTGACTTCCTGTGATGCTTTTACCGCGACTTCAGCTTTTGAGTCTCCTTTCAACCACGACTTCACCCAATCAGTAATGGAAGAAAATTTATCTATTACTGATTTATATTTTTCTTTAATTCCTTCTAATAGGCTGTTAATAATTTCAGCTCCAAACTTCTTAAATTTTTCTGGTAGGCTTTTTACATCATTGACAATCTCATCCCATTTATCCGAAACAGATTTTTTTATGCCCTCCCAAAGCTGGGTGAATTTAGGCCCTAATGACTCCCAATTCTGCCAAATATAAACCGCTGCCATTGCAATTAAACCAATAATGGCAAGGATTGGGTTTGCCATCATTAAACGGCCAACAAGCATCATGGTGCGCCCCAATATACTGAGAGCATTACCTAAAAGACTTAAAGCCTGTACGCCTACATTCCCCAATATTTGCAAGGCATTACCTAAAAGACTTGGAGCCCGTACCCCCACATTCCCCAATATTTGCAAGGCATTACCTAAAAGACTTAAAGCCCGTACACCCACATTCCCCAATATTTGCAAGGCATTACCTAAAAGACTTAAAGCCCGTACACCCACATTCCCCAATATTTGCAAGGCATTACCTATTGGTCCAATAACCTTTGAAGTGACACTCCCTAGCGAACCAAAGATTGTTCCTAAACCGGCCCCTGCACTCCTCAGCCTAGTGAAACCGGATATTGCCATTCCCACCATTGACAACAATGGACTAATTCCTTGCAGCAATGTGCCGAATACGACTAAACCCCCACCGATAGCCATTGTGACCGTTGCAAGAGTAGAAACCAGACGGGGATTGGCTTCCATCCACGCTCCAATTTTGTCAACAACTATCGTTATTTTCTGAGTGACTCCCCTTAAAGAGCCATCTACACCAGAAGAAATTTGAACACCCAAATCACGCCAAGCGGCATTAAGTTTTTGAATATCACCGTCAAGGTTATTTGTTATTTCAGATGCTGCTTTTTGAGCTGTCCCATCCACTTGCGGACCTTTCAGCTTACCAATCTCAGTCTGTAATCCACCTGTCCCGGCTTGACTAGCCAACACGTCTAAAGCAGGAGCTGCATCGTCACCACCAATCGCATTAAGATAATTATCACGTTGTGCTTGATTTAAAGAACGAGTTTTATTATCCAACTCAGCCAAGATATCAGGTAATTTCCGTAGGTTACCTTCAGCATCACGCGTCTTGATACTGAGTTGCTCCAACGCCTCTGCTGCAATTTTTGGAGGATTTGCCAATCGCCCTAAAATATCTTCCAAAGCACCACCTGCAGCTACCCCATTAATATTGGCATATGATAGTTTTCCGATAGCAGCAGCTACAGTTTCAAAATCAGTCCCTAATGATGTCGCTTTTGGGCCAACATATTGTATGGCATCACCCAGAGCAGCCAGTGTAGTTCTAGAACCAATAAGAGTGGCTGCCATCACATCGTTGGCATGGCTCATATCTTTAGACTGTAACTTAAAACTAGCCAACGCATTAACACCAATCTCAGCGGTAGCAGCTAGATCCATACCGCTAACCCGAGACATGGCTATCGTGCCAGGCATCATATTTTTTATCTGTTCTGGCGTATAACTCGCTGAAGCATAAGCAAGATGCCCTTGAGCAACTTGGTTAACTGAAAGCCCACTGCTTTTACTCTCTTCACGAATTTGTTTACGTTGCATAACGTATTCAGGAGAATCTTTTCCAACATTAGTGAGCACCTGAAGTCTGGACATTAAGGGCTCTAACTCATAACCCGGCATAACTATATTTTTGCCGGTTTCCAGCATATTAAGCCCTGTTGACTTTGCTTTTTCGCCTGTATTCGTAATACGCTCACTAAACTCTCGGATCCTACCAAGGTGACCATTACTTCTACTTCCCTTATTCCGATTATTAGTAGATACGGCTCCTTGTATACGATTCGAGACAGGTTGAAGTTTATCAATAGACTTATTTAACGATTTAATATCGCCGCGAATTCGCGTAGTTTCCTGTGCATATTTTACAATAGGTTTAAGATCATTAACTGACTGATTTAATAACTTAAGTTCGTTGATAATTAACCAAATTAAACCTCGATTTTCTTTATTTCCTTTACTTTTACTGGTTTGTACAATTCCCTGTGTATTATTCTGAATAAAATTAAACTCACTAACCGACTTATTAACCAACTTAAAATCATTGCGGATCTGCACAGTCTCTTTCGTATTGCTCTGAACAGACAGAGATTTATTAATTAATTGATTAAACAATTTAAGATCAGTTCTAGTACTTATCCGCGCAGTTTCCTGCGCATATTTTAGAACAGGCTTGATACCATTAACGGACTGATTTAATAACTTGAACTCACCTTGGATTTTCCAAACCGAATCCATCAGCTTTTTACTGTCTCGTTGTACGGATTTAAAGGAGTGGGTCAGCTTACCAACAGCACTTATAACTGTTTTCAGCTGTAATTGTATATTACTCATTTTCTGCACCACTTCGTAAGATAGCCCGATGTCGCCAGTCCAATAATTCTGGCAGTGACATTTCGTCTGTTACTGCCGGAGACCAGTGAAAAACGGTGGCAATATCTGCCACCAACTCATCTACTATTAGTCGTTCTGGGAACCGGACTTGACCGACTTCGGCAACAAAAAATTGACCACCTCCACACTAAGATTGATCAGATCACCAGGTGACATTGTTAGCAGATCGCTCTTTGTTAGCGCTGGCGCGGTAATGCGCGGCAAAACCAGCACCATAGAATCCACATCCATCTCCAACAGAGCTTGTAACCGAGCACCACGCAATGCACCACTGTTAGGTTTACGTACTACTACTTCCGTAATGTCACTATTGCCACGCACCAGAGGTTCTTCCAATACAATTGTTTTCTGATCATCGTTTTGAGTAATTAGTGTTTCTGTCATGGTTCAACCTTGTTTATCCGATTAAGATCTATCCCATCAGGCGTTATTAATATGGATAAATAGCCTGATGAGATAGGGTATAAATTAAAGACCGATAGCGCTGCGATGTTGCGCCAAACGATCTACTCCGCCGACTTTTTCAACCATATTGATGGTGTCTATTTCAATCAAAACTTCCCCATCCCATGTCAGTTTAAAATAAGTATTTTTAGCGGTAATTTTGGTCTGGGTGTTATCTCCTTGCTTATAAGTGCCGTGATCAAACTCTTGGAAGCGACCACGCATCACGACTTCAACAGCAACAATGTCACCAGTATCATCGCGCTGGCAAGAACCAGCAAAACGCAGCATGACACCATCCGCTTTTGCCATCCCCCATTGCTTATAGAGCTGAGACTCCATTCCACCCAAAGTGAATTCTGCATCTAGTGCGCCCTCATCCAAGCCTAAATCCACCATTGCGCTACCGCTCATCCCACCACCACGATAGGCTTCCAACTTACGGCTTAGCTTAGGTAAAGTAAGCTCTTCTACTATTCCCTGATAGTTATTGCCATCATTAAACAAATTCAGGTATTTAAGTTTGCGAGGTAATGCCATCAGTGCCCCCTTAGCTGTTGATGCTTTTCGCGAAATCCATTAGGTAACTATCTGTAATGCGCTGGCGTAACATCATGTTTTCCAGTGGCGGTACAGGTGTGTAGTTGTAATCAATGGTCAATTTGCCCGCTTTTAGGGTGTCTTTATCATTGGCTGTTTCGTCATACCAGCACTGGCCATCAATGATGTAACCCCCAGATTTCAGCTCGCGGAATTTGGCATTAATGCCTTCGATAATGTCCCGAACCAATGATGGAGTCAGTGGTTTGTCGATTGCCCACATATGAGCATCAGCCATTGTATCGGCCAGCACTTGTGCGGTACGAGTGTAACTTTCGAACTGGAACAGGGGATCATCCGCACAAGTACGGGAGCCCCAGAAGCGGAAACCATTTTTGCGGATAAGAGTTGTAACGCCACTTTTGTTCAACAAATCAGCATCTGTTGCAGTATCTTGCAAATCCCAGAATACATCTGCGGAAAGACCAGTTACACCATTAACACCAA
This sequence comes from Photorhabdus aballayi, assembly GCF_026153155.1. Classification (NCBI taxonomy): domain Bacteria; kingdom Pseudomonadati; phylum Pseudomonadota; class Gammaproteobacteria; order Enterobacterales; family Morganellaceae; genus Photorhabdus; species Photorhabdus aballayi. The sequence goes on from NZ_JAPFCD010000088.1 coordinate 9,464, forward strand.
CGTTAGACAGAGTTTTGTGCCAACCGGTTTCTTCATCGACTTTAGCGCGCAGACCCAGTGCACGAGCAGTAGCGTAAGCAATAGCCTCGCTATTAGAAACAGCATCCCAACTCAAGAAGTCAGGCCAGATCAACATCAGTTCACGCTGACTAAAGTTTCCGCGATATTTGATAACTTCTGTGATATTTTTACATCCGTAAGCACTAACATAAGCCATTGCTTTCAGCTTTTGTGCAATACTTGCTAGTTCAGTAGCGACAGCCTTTGAATCCAACCCAGGCACGCCCAAAATGCGGGGTTTTACACCCAATTGGCTTTGTGCTGCCAACAAGGCCTGCATACCCGTTTTTTTACCCTCATCAGTGACAGAACCAATGATGTTGGTAATGGTTTGCTCTTCCGTTTCGCTTTGTGCTACACGGACAACAACAGTAACGGGCTGGGCCTGATCTGCGATAGCTTTGAGTGCCTGATACAATGTACCGGTTTTACCAGCCTTGCCGCTGGCGCTCAATACATCGGTAATCAAGACCGGAGTATTTAATGGGAAAGTTTTTTCGTCTGCATCAGGGGCAGTACATACCATACCAACAATAGCAGTGCTAACTGTTGCAATGGTACGAGTGCCTTCATTAATTTCCTGTACACGGACGCCATGATGATATTCTTGTGCCATAATTAGCGATTCTCCTGTTAAGGTGTTCCGCTATGTTGAAGCATTCGGTCTACTAAATCACGTGATGGGAAATGTGTGGAAGGTGATACAAATTAAGTAGTTAATCTATTTTTTCTAAGTATTTAACCAGAATATTTTTTAAATAAGGTTTCATAATAGTGCTACACCCATTTTTTGTCTTCCTGGTTCTTGCTGTGATGAAAACGATTTCAAAAAGGCATCAACATAATTAAGCAACTGCCACATAAATTGACAGCTATGATTTCGCGTTACTGTCTCATGGAGCGATTGCCATAACCGTTCTATTTTATTTAGCCACGGGGAATAAACCGGTAAAAACAACAAGGTAAATTTGGGATGTTGGGCCAACCAATCCTTTACCTTCTGACTTTTATGAATACAGTCATTATCTAAGATTAATGTCAGGGTTTCCGCATGGGGATATTGATGATTCAGTTCATCTAACATTTTGATAAATAAATCAGAGTTCTTTTTTATTCCCTTAACATAGGCGACTTGTTCTGTTTGGGCATTGAGGCAGCCCGCAAGGTAATATTTTTCATTTTTTCCCGGGGGTGATAACCCGTTTTTGTTGCCCTTTGAAACACCAGTCCGCCCCGATTTTCGGATTGAAATCAATATCCACCTCATCTTCATAGAAAACGGGATGTTTTTCTGAGATATTCGCTTTAGCTTCCGTGATCTTTGCCATTTTCTCATCATATTCAGGATCGGGTTGTTTTACCGTTGGCGCTGCTCTGCGCCAGACAGTCCCCACCTGAGCAAAGTAACGATAGAGAACACTTTGTGTCAGAGAGATGTTGAGTAATTCATTAAGGGTATGAGTTATAAGCTCAAGGCTCCAGCGAGAGCGGGGAGAGATCCCAGACAGCAGGTCGGCCAGCCGGTAAACTTTTGAGCCCTTCCAGTCCATATAATGTAAACCTCTCAACCCAACGATTGACGGAAGAGCGTGCGGCATGAAGGTTTTTGGCGACATAAGTCACTGTCAATCCTTCATTGAGCATCAATAACGCCGTTAATCGACGGGAATAGTTCTTATCACGGGTTTTATGGATAAGTTTTCTCATTTTCTGGCATTCATCTTGAGGTATAGGTGCTATGATAGGCATCACTCAGTCCGTGTTGGGGTTTGGGATTTTTCGCAATTGATCAGATCGCAAAAATCGGACTGAGTTCCCTCCAAGTGATCTATTATTTTGAAAAGTTATTTAAATAGTGGGTAATTAAACAATATAATATCAGCATTTGTTTTTTCCGATTGTGGCTTTTGATAAAGAATCTTTTTGCCCATTATGCTTATTATGTCATTGATGTTTATCCGTCAACACTTTACTCCTGAGCATAATTAGCCATCAGCCAACCTCTCATTTATCCTTTTAATAATTAATTCCCATTCCATTTCTATTATTATACTCATAGCATAGAAAGATTTTCCCCATAGCAGTACTGATACCAATGCTGTCAGTCAAACTCTAAAAATGAAAGCCTTGTCTACTTAAAAGCAAAATGTGACTAGATTTTTTACACTACACCTTAGTAATCATTTATTTTCCAAATAACTAATTCGTTACTTTTTTTAAATAATTTTAAATATCATTTCACCCCTAATTTATTAACCGTTTTCCACTGATTTTATTCCTAAAAATTCCTTCACAATTTTCACTATATTTAAGCACGCGAAGAAACTATTTT
>NZ_JAPFCD010000089.1:0-9827 GCF_026153155.1 Photorhabdus aballayi
ACGAAGATGTTAAAAATAAGTAAAATTAAACTGGAGTAAAGAGGGTATATGAAATATAAAAAATATGATCCCAGTGTGGGAGGTTACATGGGGGATTTTTTAAGGGGTAATGTAGGCATTAATCAGTTAAAACCTCAACATGAATTCTTTGATGCCGTAGGGTTAGAAAAGGTATTAAGTGATAATACCATATATATTGCACTTCTCACTCCAGAGGAAGCTGTGAGTATTTTAAGCGATATTAACCCTTTTTCACCAACAAGACCAAAAATAAAATTAAATAATTACCATGAAAAGGTTTTCTATGTTACCGATCCCATTTCACCTTTTGCCGGAAATATACATGATTTTTTTGGATTTTCCGCGATTGTCAGAGAGTTTAAAAGTATAGGGATCACAGCAACGGAATATTTTGATAAAAATGGCAAGTGTTATATAAAAATATCAGGTCATGCAGGTCTTAGACGTATTATTACAGGAACGCGATACGGTGCTAACAATCTTAAAATGCTGTCGATGGGTATAGGACAGCAAGGTCTTAATTCAAGTATTGTTAAAGGGGTTAAATTCTGCATTATCTTTTCTGTTATGTATCGAACGATTGAAGCTGTTTTTAAAGATGAATATACCTTAGCCGATTTCATTGGCAATATAACTGTTGATATGGCTAAAACGGCAATAATTGCGGCTACTTCTTGGGCTGCGGGTTCATTTGTGACTGCTACAGCTATTTTAGGTGGTAGTATTATTGCCGCTGCTGGAGTTATTCTTCTTGTTGGATTGGGGGTTGCTATTGGTCTGGAAATTCTGGATGCAAGATATGGAATAAGTAAAAAATTAATAGAGTTAATAAAAGAAAAAATGGAAAGAAAACCAAGGTTGCCAGAAGGAAATTTACAGCATGTATTTAACAGTTTAGGTAAAATAAAATGAATAATAAGTATGTAAAAATCACATACGGAATAATATTATTAATAATAGTTACTTCTATAATGTACTTAGTAAGTGAGTGTGTTTTTTCATTGATTTTAATGAAAGAAAAAATAATATTTTCTGGCACTATTGTTATGTATTTTATTTCATTTCCTTTAATATTTTATGCTATATCAGGCTCCGTTTTTTTCTTTGTTTTTAATCGATTACCGAAATCTAATAAGCTGATTGTCAGATATTTAACTATGCTGATGATTGCATCATTTATCGTTAGCTTTCCTATCTCTTTTTATGTTGGTTATAAGTTAAAAAGTGACGGCTATTTAGTGTGTGAAAAGATTTCATGGATGTCGCCTACAACTTATGTCAAAGACATTAAATTATGTGAGTAAAAATTTTTGTGAATAACATTAGTTTTGCCTAAAAAGCAGCAATTTTAGCATCACGTAAATTCAAGCTCGGCTTTTTGGGTTGGAAGATATAAACAAATAATCTCGATACAATCTCTAACAAAAAGCCGGGCATATTAAACTTTACTGGAGAAGAGAGCCAACAGTTACATTAAATTCCCTCTTAACACACTACACACATTGGTTTACCTGAAACTGGTTCGGGGTGAATTTCTGCTTCAATGCTGAATACTCGCTGTAATAATTTCGGTGTCATAACCTCTTCGGGCGAGCCTTGGGCAACCACCTGCCCCTGCGAAAGCAGCACTAGGTGATCACAGTACCGGCTAGCCTGATTAAGGTCATGAAGTACGGTCACGACGGTTTTTCCTTCATTGTTCAGCTCACGCAACAGCTTCATCAATTCCACCTGATGGTTGATGTCTAGGTACGTAGTGGGTTCGTCGAGCAGCACCACCGGTGTATTTTGGGCCAGAACCATCGCCAGAAAAGCGCGTTGGCGTTGTCCGCCCGAAAGGTCGGCAACGCGTTTATCGGCAAGATGTCTAATCTGTGTTTTTTCCATTGCTTGTTGTACAAGATGACGATCATGAGATGTTAAACGCCCCCAGAATGTAAGCCAGGGGCTGCGTCCGTATGCAACCAGTTCATGGACGGCGATCCCCTCTGGTGTGAGAGGGTGTTGTGGTAAGAGCGACAGATGTCTGGCGAGCTTGCGTGAGGAAAAGTGTGCTAAAGATTCGCTATCTATCGTTAATTTTCCGGATAATGGTGTTAATAGTCTCGAAAAGCATTTCAGTAATGTCGATTTTCCGCAGCCGTTAGGGCCGAGCAGCGCCGTGATTTTCCCGGTTGGGAGGGTGAGCGACAGGTCATTCAGAATGCGTTTTTCCCCGTAACCCGCAGATAACTTTTCTGTAGCCAGTTGCATTTAACGTATCCTCACTAAAAGCCAGAAGAAATAGGGGGCGCCAATGATGGCGGTCAGTACGCCAGCAGGTAGTTCCATCGGTGGGGCTATGGTCCTTGCCAGCAAATCGGCTAGCAGTAGGACTTGCGCCCCCATAAGCATGGATGCGGGTATAAGCCAGCGATGCCGTCCTCCGACAAGTCTGCGGACGAGATGGGGTACCACGAGGCTAATAAAACCGATCGGCCCGCAAACGGCGACGCCTGTTGCGGCAAGTGCTACTGCCAGCATTAATCCCCAAGATTGTACGTGTAGCAGCGAAACGCCCAGTGTACTGGCGCTGTCATCACCGAGCGCCAGCAAATCTAAGTCGCGACAAAAACGTAAGCTGAGTGGTATCAGTATCATCAATACTGGCAGGGCTATAGCTACAAACTGCCAGTCGCGTCCCCACAGACTGCCTGTCAGCCACAAAAGCGCGTTGTTGATATCTTGTGGGCGTGAGAGCATTAGGTAGTCTGTGATGCTTGTCCAGGTAGCTGAAAGTGCCACGCCAACTAGTGCAAGGCGCAATGGCGAAGAGGGGCCGGCAATCGCCCGCAGCAGGATTAGCGCAGCCATTCCACCGCAAAAAGCGAGGAGCGGAAGCCACTGCACTGGCAGAGAAGGGAAAAGGATCAGCGCGCTTACCGATGCCAGGCTTGCTGCATGATTTACCCCCAGTACATCAGGGGAGGCCAGTGGATTACGAACAATACCTTGAACCAAGACGCCGGAAAGCGCCAGTGCCGCGCCTACAGTGATGGCGAGTAAAATACGCGGTAGGCGGTACTGTGTCAGAACAAAGTGGTGCGTATCACTGGGTTGCCAGCCGCTTATTAACGCTTCCCAAGGAAGTGGTTGTGCGCCCATGCGTAGCGCTAGCGCCAGCGTAACTACCAGCAACACGCCTAAAAGTGAGATAACCTGACGATTCATGTTCGTCTCCTTGCCAGCCAGACAAAGCAGGGGGCGCCAATCAGAGCCAGAACCGCGCCTGCCGGGAGTTCGCCTGGCCAAGCCAGTGCTCGGGCCAGTAAATCCGCAAGTAGCATAAACACCGCTCCCAGCAACATGCACATTGGCAGTGTGCGGCGTAGATCATAGCCAACCCAGAAACGCGCCAGATGCGGCATTAGCAGGCCAATAAACACGATTGGCCCCGCCACACTAACGCAGGCCCCAACCAGAATCAGTACCGCCAGACTGACGAAGATGCGCAGTCGCGTCAGGTTCACGCCAAGCGTATGGGCACTGATATCGCCAGCGTTGAGCAGATTAAGCGATTTCGCCAACAACAAAACTACAGGCGCAGTGACTACTACGAAAGGGGATAGTTGCCAGAATTCAGGCCAGCGGACATGGGAGACCCCACCTGCCAGCCAGTAGAAAATGCCGTAAGCATGATCTTCGGCAAGCAGTAGCATAATACGTGTCAGTGCCATACATAAGGCAGATAAGGCAATGCCAGCCAGAATTAGCTGGTTGCGATCGTATTTTTGCTGCCAGCTACCACTTGCGGCCATCACTATCATCCAGCTAATTCCACCGCCGCAGGCCGCCACCAATGAAATGGAATATCCGGCCAGCGGCGCTGGGCTGAAAGTGCTGACCAGCGCCATTGCCAGTGCTGCGCCACTGTTAATGCCCAGTAAGGAGGGGGAGGCCAGCGGGTTATGAGTGAGCGTCTGGAGTAGTGCGCCGGCCAATGCCAGTGCTGCGCCGAGCAGAATAGCAACCAGACTGCGTGGTAACCGCAGATTGATAACCAGCGCTTCAGGCAGCGTCGGTGTATGATCGGGCACCAGTGCCTTGAGCGCGCTGATGGCAGGAATGGGAATAGCAGAATAGCAAAACAGGCTTAGCCAGAACGCACCAAACAGTGCGACCAGCGGCAATCCCCAAAGCCAGACCGGATGATAGCGGCGTCTCATGGTGTTTCATTAACCGGCTGATGATGGAAGATTTTTACTGCATCACTGCCAATGCGTTCTGCGGCAAATATCCCGCGCATGCGCGCCCAGATGTTGCTGTCTACCGCTGCTATCTGATGCTTTTGCTGTGCTGTCATCATCTGCCACAGCGTATCTTGCTGCCAGCGTTTCACGATGCTTTCCTGACGATAGTGGGCCACGATAAGCCAGTCAGGATTGAGAGCCAATAACTGTTCAAGGCTGAGAGAAGTCATTGCCGCATGATTAACTGGTGTGGGAACCTTTAGCCCTAATGCCGTTAAGACGCTGCCGGTATAGGTGTCGCTGGAGTGCAGGTTAAATTGCTGTTCGCGCGAGGTGCCAAAAATCACACTGACGCCTTGTGGCAACTGGCTAGCATAGTCTTTCATGCGTTTATGGTGCTCTGCCAGCCGTTGTTGCATCTCATCATCTTTTCCCATCACTTTGCCGATGATCGCAGCAGATTGCAGGTTTTCTGCGTAGGTTTCGTTACGGGACTTTAGTAACAGGACGGGGGCGATGTTCTTGAGTGTCCGATAAATTCCCGCGTGGCGTTGGCTGTCTGCAATGATGAGATCAGGTTTCAACGCGCTGATGGCTTCAAGGCTTGGCTGGGCGCGAGTCCCTGTTGATTGCCAGGGCTTAATACGCTGGCGAACATCCGTGAGGATGCGCTGCGGATCGTTATCATCGGCAATACCTACCGGGCTGATATTGATAGCAGCCAACGCATCGGCAAACGACAATTCCAGCACGACCACGCGCTGGGGAATGGTATTGAGGGTAAAACTGCCCTGCTCATCCTGTACCGTGACCGCAATGGCGTGGGGCAAGTTGGTGAAGAAGAGCAAAACGATAAACATGACGTGAATCAGTGCAGACATAACCTAACTCCAGAAATAGCAAAGCCGGGCAAGAGCCCGGCGAACGGATTAATGTAACATCAGAACTTTAGAGAACCTTGCATATAGAACGTGCGTGGCTGCCCGGCGTAGATGCCTTTGTTATTATCATCATAGGAGCGGGTGTAATACTCGTGGTCGAAAATGTTCTTCACCCCAAAGGCCAGACTCAGATTAGCCATTTGTGGACCGAAGTCATACGCCACGCGCGTATCCCACAGCATAAAGCCCGGAATGCGACCGGTGCTTCCATTGGCGCTTTCCTGCACGGTATTAGCGTTATCAGCAAACTGGCTGGATTGGGATGCGCTGTTGAGGTTGAAGGTCCAGTTACCCGGTTTGTAATCTATGCCAAATGTACCTTTATGTTTCGGTGAGAACGGCACTTGATTCCCGTAGGTGTTGCCTTCTTCACGAATTTCTGCGTTGACATAGGTGTAACTGGCGTAAACCGAAACATTCTTCAGTTTGGACGTAAGTTCGGAAAGATCGTAACGTGCCTGAGTTTCCAGCCCGGTGTGTCGGGTTTTCCCGCGTGCCGTAACAGTATCGTTAGTCTGGTTAGAATCGTACTGATTGTTGAAGTTAATCAGGAATAGCCCCATTTCCGCAGCTAATGCGCCGTCGTCGTAGCGAGTTCCGACTTCCCAGGTTCGCGCCTTTTCAGGTTCTACATTACCGCTTTTCACCGCCTTGCCAATTTGGCTGTACTGTACGGTACCGAACGAACCTTCCGTATTGGCGTAAAGATTCCAGCTATCAGTGACGTGATAAAGAACGTTGAGTGCGGGCAATGGCGCATTGTAACTTACTTCTTGGCGGGTGCCTTTCACATTGTTGTTTTGGAAGGATTTGATATGTTCGAATCGTATTCCAGGCGTGATGGTCCAGTTGCCAATATCAATGCGATCGTCAATGTACCAAGCATGTGCTTCGGTGCCGGAGCGAGTATTACGGTCATAGGGGCTCGACGTGCTGGGTAATTCGCCGCTGCTGGTGGCGGTGTAGTAACGCATTTCGTGACTGGATTCATTCACATAACGGTAGCCAATTCCTACTTCGTGGGCCGAAGGCCCTAAATTGAAGAGCTGGCTATAGCGCGGTTCGATGCTGCGTACCCAGTATTCGCGCGGGGACAGGGTAATGCGTTTGCCCTGCTCAAGATAACCGCTGCGCAAGGTATGAGTATATAAGCCCTGAATATTGAATTTGTGCTGCTGATCGGGTTGATATTGATAGCCGAGGCTTGCGAGCTGACGGCGGCCCCAGAAGCGGTCATATGGGCGAGTGGATTGCCAGCGATTGGCATCATAGTCGGCGCGTGAAAGGCCGCCGGGCATATCCGCACTGCCATCGTAATATTGCAGTAGACTGTTGAAGGTATGTATTTCATTGGGGGCATAGCGGTTTTTGAGCATCACATCGTCAATGTGCGTGGCGCTGTGTTCGCGCCAGTCGCTGCCGCGTGTGCCGGAGTAGAGAAGCGCCGTGCCGAAACCGTTATCTGCCGTACCGCCAATCATCAGATTATGGGTTTCTTTGGGATTATTTTGTGAGGATGTGGGGCTAAGTTGTCCTTCCACACTGGTCTCAATACCAAAATCTTGCGGGATAGCGCGGGTCACGAAATTCACCACACCGCCTACGCTTTGTGGCCCGTAGCGCACAGCGCCGCCGCCGCGTACCACATCTATTGCGTCCATGTTGCCGAGAGATACTGGCGCTAATGATAGCTGCGGCTGTCCATAAGGCGCGAAGGGTACTGGAACGCCGTCCATCAGAACCGTAGAGCGGCTGGCGAGACGTGGGTTCAGGCCACGAATGCCAAAGTTCATTGCTAGGTCGTGGCTGCCGGTACCGTTGTTTTCCGGTGCGTTGACGCCGGGAATGCGGTTCAGCACTTCACGCATTGTAGTCGCGCCTGTTTTAGCAAAATCTTCCCGGCGGATGACATCACGTGCGCCTGCATGTTCAAACACGTCAGCTTCACGCGCACTACCTAGCCAGTCGCCTACCACGGTCAGTACATCTTTTTGCGCAACAGGGGCGGGTTCGAGTGTGAACGTGTTATTGCCCAATGTTTTCACCTGCAAATCAGTGCCGATCAGCAAGGTGTTCAGCCCATCGGTGATGGAATAATTGCCATGCAGACCGCTGCTATGTTTGCCGTGGGTTAAGCTGGCATCTACTGAAAGGGTAATACCGGCGTGGATGGAGTACTGATTAAGAACTTTATCCAGTTCGCCTGCATTAATGTCATAGTGTGCGCTAGTTGGCTCTACCGCAGCATACGTTATCCCTGAGGTTAGGCAAGCCACTGGTAACAGGCTCAAACGAATCGCCATTATCAGCGGTGTTGCTTTGTGAAGCGCGCGCAATGGCTGTGCACGTAAAGGCATCATAACGTCTCCATAATCATTTTATTACTGTATTCACTTATGAAGTCGAACGAGGAAACAAAAAAGGACAATCGAAAATGATTATTTTTTACGTTAACGATTTTTCTACAGGCAGAACATTTACCCAGTAACGAGTAATGTATTGAATCTTAACGGGAAGTGTTTTCTCTATGACGGTTAATATCGTATCGGTATTTTTCATCGGGAAAGTGCCGCTTAACCGTAGCGAGGCGACGGCCGGGTCGCAGCGTAATATACCGCTTCGATAGCGGGCGAGGGTTGCTATCACTTCATTCAGTGGCTTATCGCTGAAGCTGAGTATCCCCTGCGTCCACGTGTTGTCTTCGGCGGTTGCTGTGGTCAGTTCACCAAAATCGGTGGCGCTGAAGCTTAGGCTTTCACCCTGACGTACAATACATTTTTGGTCGGCATCGGTCAGTATCACCTCTACGGCATGTTGCTGCACGCTAAGTAGCGTAGTGTTGGCTTCCTGACGAACCGTAAATTGGGTGCCTAGCGCAGTCAGTTGCGCATGGCGGGTTTGTACACGAAACAGCTTTGCTCCGGCATCATGCCCAGTAGTGATGGCAATTTCGCCGTACCAGAGATGTACCAGACGTTGTTGAGAGGTAAAATGGACATCTACCGCACTGTCGGTATTGAGTGTAAGTAATGTTCCATCGCTCAGTCGATGATGTTGAATATCTCCTTTAGCAGTATGGTAATCGGACCGCAGACCCTCTCCCATTTCCGAACACCACAGTTGCCAGCCCCCGCCAACTCCTAGTAGCAATAGTATGCTTTTCATCACTCTGCGTCGTGACAGGTAAGTTTCCTGAAGTGTGTGGCTTGCTACATTACCTGGCACTACAAGCATCTGGTTACGCAGATTTTCTACTTGCTGCCACGCCCATTGATGATCCTGATGCTGTTCATACCAGCGCTGCCATTTTTCAGTTTGCAGCGGGCTTACTTGATCGCTACTCAGTATTGCATACCAGTGTGATGCTGATTTTAATGCCTGGCGACGAGAATGGGTTAACATAGTGTCCATATCAGAGTCCATGCTCCAGGCGAAACAGCAGGCAGTGCTCGGTGGCTTTGGCCATATATTTTTTCACGGAACTGACGGACACATTGAGGCGTGAAGCAATGTCGCTGTAGGTTAGATTTTCAAGTTGAGACAATAAAAACGCTTGGCGCGTTTTGTTGCTCAGACCATCGATCATCTGGTCGATTTGCTGAAGTGTTTCGAGTTGACACTGACGAATTTCCGGCGAGGGCATAAGCGCCTCGGGCCGTTGCGCCAGCAGTTCCAGATAGGCTTTTTCCAGCGCGTTGCGGCGAAACAGATCGATCATTACTCTTTTGGCGATCGTACACAGGAAGGATTTTTGGTCGCGAATGGCTTGTAGAGAGTCGCCGGCCATCACACGCAGGAAGGTATCCTGTGCTACGTCATCGGCGTCAAAGGACGATTGCAGTTTGCGCGTGAGCCAGTTTTTCAGCCAGCCATGATGCGCGCCGTAAAGCGATTCAAGCGTTAGCTCAGCGGAAACAACAATGCGGTCAGACATACCCTATAACATCAACAGTCAATAATCACGGTATCATCTTAATGTGAGAATAGTTATCATTACAATCATTACGAAGGTTTTTTATTTCATGTTGATGTGATTTAAGTCGGTGTAGCCGGGAGATTTATCTCTGTTTCGTTAAAATGTTGGAGAAAGTAGTTAATGAAAACTGAGCTACGGCCGGAAAAAAACCTGAAGTCGGTTATAAAAGAACGGTAGAAAAAGGCGAAAGTCGGTACGACCGACCCAGAAAGCGGATTTATGCACTGAGCTAATTAACCTAAAGTGCGCTTTTTACTTACTCCGCAGATCCCGATTTGCTCAGGTTAGGTCATGTGGTTTATCGTTTTTCGTGCTATCTGAAAGTAAAGGGGTACAGAAACTTTCATTTATTCAAGTAAAAGTAAAAATGCCTTATCCTGAATGTGGTAAAGCAGGTATTAAGAAAAGCCGTTTTTGTCTATCAGTATGGTTTTAGAATCTGGGAAAAGAGGCAAGCGTACTATGAGTAAATAGGTAAAAACTTAAATCATCAAAGGTAAAAAGAAGTGATTAAGGCTTTTTTAAAGCGGGTGAAAAATCTGATGCTATATTGATATTGAAAGAGAAAATATCGGAGAAAATGGGTTTTAAATTGATTAACCAAAGTGATAAAATAACAGTGTTAACCCAATGATAAGAATATGAAGTTATATCAAAGCG
>NZ_JAPFCD010000009.1:0-148696 GCF_026153155.1 Photorhabdus aballayi
CCTGAGCTGGCCGGCGAACTCTACAGTAACGATTTCCCGTTGGTGGATATCACCGTCATTGCCGATGACGAAATCATGAAGCACCGACGCATAGCCGTGCTTGAGCTGCTGCAAAAACATATTCGGCAGCGCGACCTGGCTGATTTTCTTGAGCAATTGGTCACATTATTGCTTGAAGGATACACCACTCAGGAACAACTGGTTTCTGTGATAAACTATATGTTGCAGGCGGGAGAATCCCACGACCCGACTGCTTTGTTGAATACTCTGGCATTACGCATGCCACAGCATGAGGAAGCTCTGATGACTATCGCTGAAAAACTGCGCCTTGAAGGCGAACAACGCGGAATTCAGAAAGGTATACAGCTGGGTGAACAGAGAGGTATACAGCTGGGTGAACAGAGAGGTATACAGCTGGGTGAACAGAGAGGTATACAGCTGGGTGAACAGAAAGGTATACAGCTGGGTGTACAGAAAGGTATGCAGCTGGGCGAACAAAAAGGCCGTAAAGAGGAAGCGATTAAGATTGCCCGCACTATGTTGGTTAGTGGTCTTGATCGCACGACCGTTATGAAAATGACCGGTCTTTCCGAAGACGAATTGGCGCAAATTCGCCACTAATTCTGGCACCAGTAAGAATTCCATTAAGGGCGTTGGCTATAGCAGCTAACGCTTTTTTATTGGAAAGGTTAATAAAGGAAAGAGCTGCATGATACCGTAAGCATCCGCCGGAACTCTGGCTGCCATATATTTCAATAAACTATAAGTATCAACGCCAAGACGCTCCGCCATCAGCTTTTCTTCTGCGCAAAATGTAATTCAAGAAGTTCGTATATATTGGGTAGAAGCGCAGACACAACTGTTTCTTTACAGTTTCGTTAATTGATCTTACCAATATTTTAAACGTCATACTTTATTCCTCTTAATAATATATGTGCATTAAACTGACACATTGGTGTAAATAGGAATTACAATAATTAAATTATTGCACTAGCTAATGGTTATGTTTAGCTGAAATAAATAGAATTATCCCGTCTATGAAATTGATTTCTCGACCTGTACCATATGTAATCTCTCTGTCACTATTTCACATGCGTCAAGTAATGAATAGAATAAGTTTTCTAATTCAGCTCGACTTCCAATAAGCAATTTTTGCTTTAACGTGTTCTCACATTCTTTTAGATTTTGCGTATATTTAATAATGTCAGTGAGAATTTCATTATCTCTGTAGTATTCCAAAACCTGCGTTTTCTTAGTTGGATAGAAACCACTTTTTAGGATTTGCAAAGGCCGTAAGCAGCCGTGATCAGTGAGTTTCATCATCAGTCCAAGCATATAATGTGCCCGATGTCCATATGTACCAGAAATCAGATAAGAACGAGCTATTTGCCTTATAGTAAATAGATTGTTGATAATGCCATATACATCACCTTTCAATGACGGTTTCATTTCTAAAGCAAGATTACCATAGACACGCTTAGTTCCATTGATGAGCGCATATGCTCTGAAACTAGGATATTGGTGAACATTAGATTCACTATATACGGAGATGGATAAATCCTTGAACCTGGATTGTGTTGAGCGGATTGCTTCAAGAATGACTGTATCGACTTCATCCACAATAGCGATAGAGTCTATATCTGAACCATTTCGCATATCACCTCGGGCAGCACTACCATGAAGATAAAAGGCTAATAATCTATCTCCAATAAACTGCTTTAAGAGAATAATCACTTGATCAATGAGAGGTTGTAATGAAAGAGAATCGTCGACTTTACCACGTGCTGGCACAATACGTGTCTCTGGGTACAGCCGCTGCAATAATGTCGAATAGTACTCCGCAATTCCACTTAACCGTGCCGCTGCATCACGAAAAACATTAATATTGGACAAAAGTTCTTCTTCAAACTTTTGCCAAGATGTATTGCAAGTGATCAACCAATCAAGGTCTTTTGTTGGTGCTTTCAAAACATACGCGCTATCTTTATGAATACAGGATAGCTCCGTTGATTCGAGCAGACGATATAGCCCCAATTCAGCATAACGCATTGCCCAGCCAAGCTGACGTACTCCCCAAACGTGAGTCTTTGGCGTCAAGTTTCTGAGGTAATAAAGACGCGCAATATGGGCAACGCTAAAGACTGCTTGTCTATATATATCAAGATTCTCTTTGATATCAGGGAGTCCCACATCACCGATTTTTTCCGACCGTAAGAGCCAAGGATTCTTAGTAAATTGCCACATACAATGAGGCGGATAATACGATAACTCACTAATAGTAAGATAATTTAGGGTAAACTCAAAAAACTCCGCCTGAAGATACCTTAGTGATGTAATGCAATCTGTGACTAAATTGTCAGCTACAATCACATAGAAATACCTCACACACCGAGAAGAATAATCAGGTTGGCGGAGATATGAATCAGTTTCCACAATACCAAGGAGATTATCTCCAAAAACTTCTAATGCGGACTGAATAAAATAGTCAGATCTTGCGTCCATATAAATTTACCCTAATAAGTAATCAAGTCTATAAATCATAAATCAAATTAAGCTATATGCTTTAGTAGGTCATAATCGTAACAACAGGGATCTCAATTAAAAACGGTTCATTAAGAATGATATGCTTGTTCTAAGACTTCCAGAAGTTCTTCTGGGTTCTTGAGTAAAGCAGATTTCATACCATTAGCATTCGCTAATAGATGAAATTGCTCCCCAAATAGTTGCTGATTATCTTCATAATCCTGGGAATATCAGTCGTTCCAAGCTTAATACTAATTGCTTTGCGCTCATCGAAAATCTCTTTAAGCTCTTTATGCTTTTGAGATAAACCTTAGTTCCTCACAGTAAAAACATTCCAGAAATAAGCCCCACAAAGATGGTTTTAGATCTTCTCCAAAGTCGTAACCGATTAAAATAAGAAGCTCAACATCGTCGAAAAGGTCTGATATAACTGACCGACGATACATTCCATCAAGATATTTATTCAATCTACGGATAAATTAATAAAGAAATCAATTAATAATGACAATTGTCTTTAAGAATTGTCATTCAGACATAAAAATATTTGGTGCACAAGGCGTATATCAGCGCAAGCACACCCAACAAACCCTCAGCAAATCAACCGGTTGAAAGTTATAATCCCGGCGCCTTCCACAATGAAGTTGTCAAACCATGATCGACCAATGTTAATTGATCGGCATATATCGCCTGCCAGTCCTGTTTAGCCTTTTGATACACTTCATAATGTTCAGGATTTGGCTGATATTCATGTTGCCAACGCACCAGCTTTCCCCCTGTAGCCGCCATTGCATCGTAAAGCCCTACCCCCACTCCGGCAGCAATTGCACACCCTAAAGCAGTAGATTCTTTAACCATCGGCACCCGAACCGGCAACCCTGTCACATCAGATAGAATCTGGCTCCATAATTTTCCTTTTGAACCCCCACCAGCGAATACCAGTGAATCCGGTTTTACTGCCGAAAAGGCAGCAATTAGATCCAGATTACAGGCCGAGACAATTGCTGCGTTCTCTTCCAACGCACGGAATAGGGTCGCTTTATTACATTTCTCAGGATCAATGGAAAGGTTAATAAAGGAAGGTGCAGCGTGATACCAGGCTTTAAACCGCATCACATCAGAGAAAATTGGCATGATACCGTAAGCGCCTGCCGGCACTCTGGCCGCCATATCTTCCATTAAGCTATAAGTATCAACGCCAAGACGCTCCGCCAACAGCTTTTCTTCCGCGCAAAATGCATCCCTAAACCAACGCATGGTTAAGCCAGTAAAGAAACTAATGGACTCCGCCTGAACCATACCAGGAATAACGTGAGGATTTATCCGTGTATTCATATTTGGGTCAGTGACCGGTTCCGGCAAATTGACAACCTGCTGCCAAAATGTGCCACCGATAACGGCGGTCTGAGCAGGCTTAACAACACCTAAACCAAGACAACCAAGTTGTACGTCACCACCGCCCATAATGACCGGTGTGCCAACATTCAGTCCACATTGCGTAGCGGCTTTCTCCGTGACGTAGCCTAACAAAGTGCCAGTCTCTTTTACCGGCGAAAGAATATCAGAACGCAATCCCGCCATTTCAAGCAAATCGGGACGCCAATCACGGCTCACCAGATCCAGCATACCTGTCGTACCGGCATTGGAGGGATCGACAGCCAACTCACCACTGAGCATATTTGCCAGCCAGTCGCTGATCATGGTCAAGGCCGCCGCCTGACGATAAATATCCGGGCGATGATGAGCCAACCATAACAGGCGAGGCATCGCACCTAACGCTAATGTTTGCCCTGAACACTGATAAACATTATATTCAAAAGTGTTGTCATACAGCGCTTTCAATTCACTCACTTCATGGCTAGCGCGCGCGTCCACATTAGCACAAGCCCAGATCGGCTCACCATTGCGGTTATAAAGCACAACGCCTTCCCGCATGGAACAGGATGCCACCCCCTGAATAGCACTGGCGGGCAATTGCGCAGTTTTCAGCGCCTGACGAATACATTGGCATGCAAGTTGCCAGTTCGTCGCTAAATCAAACTCCATTGAACCCGGTACATCAGGTACAGGCTGATGTATCCATTCAGCCTGCCCTGCGGCGATCTGATTCCCTTCAAGATCAAATATCACTGCACGAACACTCCCTGTCCCTGCATCAAGCGCCATCAGATATTTTCCCGATGGATTAGCACTACGGCGTTGATTCATGATGCTATCCTCCGTTTAATTATTTTTTGAACTTATAGCTTTACCTCAAATTTTTTCTGCTTATTTCACGGATAGAGTCAATACAGGTTCAGCGCAGCAAATTCAACATTGCTTTAGCAGTCTGCTCTTCAGTCACCAATCCATTGATATATTGACCATTCAGCGCAGCAATAATGGCTTCGGCTTTCTCTTCCCCTCCCGCAACGCCAATAACGGTTGGGATGGTTTTTAGTTCCGACATGGAGATACCAATTAGTTCCTGATGAATCTGCATATCCTCCACCAGTTCACCATCAGCACGCATAAAATAGCCAAGAATATCGCCCACAGCGCCTTTCCGACCAAACATTAGCTGTTCGCCACCACTGATATAACCAGAACGCATAATTGTCGCCTGCTGTTTCTGATTCACTGCGCCAATACCAACGATAGCAATATCAGCCGCACAAGCCGCCAGCAAAACATCACGGACACTACTCTCCTGACGAAATGTTTCAGCAACCTGAGCAGTGGAAGCACGTAATGGGGTGGGGATAATACTGATTGAACAAGCTGCATCCAGTTGACCGATCCCAGTCATATAAGGACCGACACCACCGGATAATGTGACTAACCTAATTTGCTGTGATGAGATGAAACCGCTTAAATGTTGCAATGTGCACATGGTGGTTTCACCAAATCCTACAGCCAATAATTGCTGCGGTTCAATCAACGCCATCAGCAAATGTGCCGCGCCGATCCCCAATCTGGCATTAAGATTCATATTCGCCAGCGCAGGTAAAACGCGTACTTGTTTCAAAGAGAAATGTTTTTGCAGAGTATCTTCCAACTCCAGACACCCCTCATAACGAGAGTTAATTTGTACCCGAATGACGCCTGATTGCCGCCCCTTCTCCAGTAATCTGGAAACTTTTAACCGGCTCAAACCAAGCAAATCGCCGATGTCGCCTTGTGTCAGGCCATCGTGATAATAAAACCATGCAATACGCGCAAGTAGCTCTTCTTCACTCATGCTATTACCCGGATAGGTGTCCTCAGACGATACATTTTTCTCTTTAACTGATTTTTCTTTCACTGATTTTGTCGACATAACCACTTTCTTTTATCCGCACTCAACAGATAACCATTAAAACGTATAACACGCCAGAGTCTTACCGCAAAAATTTGAACACAATTCAATGAATACATAAATTTTTCACAAAATGTGATCTAAACATTGCCAATATCACAATTTAACAGCTACCATGTTGAACAATTGTTTTTTAAATATATAAATGTTCATTTTTGTTTGCCCCCGCACCTGTATGTAAGAGGATGCCGCGATGTTACATAACAACACCGCAGTACCACCACTATTAGAAGTCAGTGGCATCAGTAAGCAATTTTCCGGCGTAATGGTACTGAAACATATTGATTTTACTCTGCTTCCAGGGCAGATACATGCTCTGTTAGGAGGTAATGGCGCGGGCAAATCAACACTTATGAAGATTATTGCCGGTATCGAACAGCCGGATAAAGGCATTCTCAAGATTGACAGTAATCATGTTAGCCATCTTAATCCCACCAAGGCTCATCAACTTGGTATTTATCTGATACCACAAGAACCATTGTTATTTCCGAATTTGTCTGTACAGGAAAACATCCTGTTTCGTTTGCCAAAGCATCAGGTAGATAAGGCTAAAATGAAGCAGCTACTAGCATTACTTGGCTGTCAATTAGATCTACATGTCAGTGCTAGCAGCCTTAATGTTGCCGATCAGCAACTGGTCGAAATTATGCGCGGCCTGATGCGTAATTCAAAAATATTAATCCTTGATGAACCCACCGCCTCCCTGACGCCCGCAGAAACCGAACGCCTATTTACCCAGCTCCGCGAGTTACAACAGCAAGGTGTCGGCATCATTTTTATTTCTCACAAAATCCCTGAAATATACCAATTAGCGGGTCAGGTCAGTGTCATGCGTGACGGCAGTATTGCTTTAAGTGGCGAAATCTGCGATTACACAACCGATGATATTATTCAAGCTATTACACCGGTCGCAAAAAATCAGCCATTAAACAACACCCAAAAATTGAGCCTGGATCTCAGCAATAATCAGCACCAAACAGCATCAGATCAACCAATACTGACAGTCACAAAACTGAGCGGCGAGGGTTTCAGCAATATCACATTCTCAGTGAAACCTGGTGAAATTCTTGGCTTGGCCGGGGTTGTTGGCGCGGGCCGCACAGAATTGGCTGAAACACTTTATGGCCTGCGCCCTGCGATATCCGGCGAAATTAAGTTAAAACAACACGCTGTTAATGGGCTGAAAACTGCTCAACGTCTGGCTCAGGGCTTAGTTTATTTGCCGGAAGATAGACAATCATCAGGGTTATTTCTGGATTCATCACTCGGCTGGAATATCTGCTCATTAACCCACAATCGCAATACATTCTGGATACGTCCCGCCTATGACACAGCAGTACTTGAGCGCTATTGCCAAACCCTAAATATTAAATTCAGCCATATCAACCAACCGATCAAAACGCTGTCCGGCGGTAATCAACAAAAAATTCTGATTGCTAAATGTCTGGAAGCTCACCCCTCCGTTCTCATTATTGATGAACCTACACGTGGCGTGGATGTCGCGGCACGCAATGATATTTACCAATTGATTCGTCATATCGCCCAACAACAAGTAGCCATTATTCTTATTTCATCGGATTTAGATGAGGTAGTTCGCATGGCTGATCGGGTATTAGTCATGCATCAGGGAGAGATCAACGGCGAATTAACTAAGCAACAGATGGATGTTGACACCATTATGCATATCGCCTTCGGCGAACATAAACCACAACAGGCGGCATCATGTTGAAACTTATCCAGAATAACCGCGAAATTACCGCATTGATTGCCATTCTCTGTCTATTCGGTTTACTCAGTATCATCGACCACCAATATTTTAACTTACAAACTATCACTCTGGTTTTCAGCAGTGCGCAGATCCTTATCTTGCTTGCCATAGGGGCAACGCTGGTCATGCTGACTCGCAATATTGATGTTTCTGTCGGCTCCATTGTCGGCTTATGCGCAGTCATTATGGGAATGTCATTGAATGCCGGCTTTAGCCTGCCCGTTTCCTGCCTGTTGACTCTTCTGCTCGGTATGTGTGCCGGGTTCATCAATGGCGCACTGGTCACCTGGCTGAAAATTCCCGCGATTGTTACTACCCTCGGCACGTTGGGGCTTTACCGTGGACTGATGTTATTGCTTACTGACGGCAAATGGATTGAAGGCTTACCGGACGAATTAAAGCGCCTTTCCGCACCGTTGTGGCTCAATATCTCACCTATCGGCTGGCTGTTAATGATCCTGATATTAGCAATGGCGTGGATACTGGCAAAAACCACATTTGGCCGAAGCTTTTACGCCACAGGAGATAACCTGCAAGGCGCTCGTCAACTGGGCGTCCGTACAGATAGCATCCAAATTATCGCCTTCTCCGTGAATGGCGTTATGGCCGCGCTGGCCGGGATTGTTTTTGCTTCCCAAATTGGTTTTATCCCAAATCAGACCGGCAGTGGACTGGAAATGAGAGCTATCGCAGCTTGCGTGCTAGGCGGTATCAGTCTGCTTGGCGGCACTGGCACCGTGATCGGCGCTATTTTAGGCGCATTTTTCCTAACGCAGATAAACAGCGGATTAGTACTACTAAAACTCCCTGCCTGGTGGAACGATTTTATTGCCGGATTTGTTCTGCTAGCGGTATTGATTTTTGATGGGCGCCTTCGGTGTGCAATCGAAAAAAATATCCGCCAACAAAAATATGCCCGTTTCCTCAAAAATGACAAAAGTAATCAGGTGACATAATGAATATCGGTCAACGTTATGGCTGGGAATTCGCCTTAGCCGCATTACTGATTATTGAAATTTTGCTGTTTGGCATAGCAAATTCGCGCATGCTGGATATCAATATATTGTTGCTCAGTACCAGTGATTTCATCTGTATCGGGATTGTAGCCTTGCCATTGACGATGGTTATTGTAAGTGGGGGTATCGATATTTCATTCGGCTCAACCATTGGTCTGTGCGCAATATCGCTCGGAGTAATGAATCAGGCCGGTATGCCAATGGTTGCCGCTATTCCTTTGACGCTGCTAGTCGGTGCAATATGTGGAGTAATCAATGCAGCCCTCATTTTATATACCGGCATTAACCCATTGGTTATCACACTCGGTACCCTATATCTGTTCGGCGGCAGCGCCCTGCTGCTTTCCGGTATCTCCGGCGCAACCGGTTATGAAGGGATTGGCGGCTTTCCACAGGCATTGACTGATTTTGCTAATTTGACTTTGTTCGGTCTGCCTATGCCATTAATGCTATTTCTACTCTGCGTCCTTATTTGCTGGCTGTTCATGCATCGTACACACAGTGGACGCAACATTTTTCTGATTGGACAAAGCAGTAAAGTTGCCCGTTATGCTGCAATTCCCATTGCCCGAACACTGTATCTTCTCTATACCCTGACCGGCATAGCTTCTGCTATCGCCGCCATTGTATTAGTTTCCTATTTTGGATCAGCGCGCTCTGACCTTGGCGCGTCATTTCTAATGCCGGCAATCACCGCGGTAGTATTGGGCGGAGCCAATATTTACGGTGGTTCAGGTTCAATCATCGGCACCGCGCTGGCTATATTGTTAATTGGTTATTTACAACAGGGGTTACAGATGGCTGGCGTTCCCAATCAGGTCGCCAGCGCCCTCGCCGGCGCCCTGTTGATTATTGCCGTGGTAGGACGTTCCATCAGCCTGCACCACCACCAAATCCGTGACTGGATACAGCGATGGCGAAATCAGAGATTGTCTTCATAAACCCACAGATTGAATTTTATGACATTACAGTCCTCTGAAACCCAACAAATGGAGAGAGTAATGAAAACATTAATCCTGAAAAAACTGGCTCTAATTAGCCTACTAAGCTTGGCTTGCGCCTCTTGGGTACACGCCGCCGAAAGAATCGCTTTTATCCCTAAACTGGTCGGTGTCGGCTTTTTTACCAGTGGCGGCCAAGGCGCAGTAGCCGCCGGGAAAGCCTTAGGCGTCAATGTTACCTATGATGGGCCAACAGAACCCAGTGTTGCCGGGCAAGTTCAGCTTATCAACAACTTCGTAAACCAAGGCTATAATGCGATTGTGGTCTCTGCGGTTTCACCGGATGGCCTATGTCCTGCGTTGAAACGGGCCATGAAACGAGGAGTGAAAATTCTAACCTGGGATTCAGACACTTCGCCGGAATGCCGTTCAATTTATATTAACCAAGGCACGCCAAACCAACTGGGCGGAATGCTGGTGGATATGGCCGCCAATCAGGTGCAAAAAAAACAAGCCAAAGTCGCGTTTTTCTACTCCAGCCCAACGGTAACTGACCAAAACCAATGGGTAAAAGAAGCCAAAGAGAAAATTGCCGCGGAACATCCCGGTTGGGAGATTGTCACTACTCAGTTTGGTTATAACGATGCAACCAAATCCTTACAAACCGCAGAAGGGATCTTAAAAGCCTGGAGTGACCTGGACGCGATTATCGCCCCGGATGCCAACGCTCTGCCAGCCGCAGCGCAAGCGGCAGAAAATCTGAAACGACAAAATGTTGCAATCGTGGGTTTCAGTACTCCCAATGTCATGCGTCCTTATGTTGAACGCGGAACCGTCAAACAATTCGGGCTCTGGGATGTCGTCAACCAAGGCAAGATATCAATTTATGTCGCCAATGAATTACTCAAAAAAGGTGATTTAAATGTCGGCGATAGACTAGATATTCCCGATATTGGCACTGTTGAAGTTGTACCAAACCGCGTTCAGGGTTACCGCTATGAAGCCAAAGGCAACGGTATTGTTGTTCTGCCTGAACGGGTCATTTTCACCAAAGACAATATCAATCAATACAATTTCTAATACTACGGCCCAGCAATTCTGCCACGCATGGTTGCTGGCCCAATGTAAGTGAGTTAGGAGAAGAAAAATGGCAGATTTAGATGATATTAAAGACGGTAAAGATTTTGGTATTGATATCCCGCAGAAGAACAGCCTGTTCGAACTGAAAGGCTGCGGCGCACTGGATTGGGGAATGCAATCACGACTTTCACGCATTTTTAATCCCAAAACCAATCGAACGGTTATGTTGGCTTTCGACCACGGTTATTTTCAGGGACCAACAACCGGACTTGAACGCATTGATATCAATATTGCTCCGCTGTTTCCCCATACCGATGTCTTGATGTGTACTCGTGGTATTTTGCGCAGTCAGGTCCCGCCGGCAACCAACAAACCCGTGGTCTTGCGTGCTTCCGGCGCCAACTCGATTCTGACGGAATTGTCCAATGAGGCGGTCGCGGTTGCTATGGAAGATGCTTTACGCCTGAATGTCTGTGCAGTAGCCGCTCAGGTCTATATCGGATCTGAATATGAGCATCAGTCAATTAAGAATATTATCAAATTAGTCGATCAGGGAATGCGTTACGGTATGCCAACGATGGCAGTCACCGGCGTTGGGAAAGATATGGTTCGGGATCAACGTTATTTTTCTCTGGCGACGCGCATTGCGGCCGAAATGGGTGCGCAAATCATTAAAACTTACTATGTCGATACAGGCTTTGAGCGTATTGCCAGCGGATGTCCAGTTCCTATTGTCATTGCCGGTGGTAAAAAGCTACCAGAAAAAGAGGCGCTGGAAATGTGTTATCAGGCAATTGATCAAGGGGCTGCCGGTGTTGATATGGGACGTAATATTTTCCAATCCGAAGCACCAGTTGCCATGTTAAAAGCGGTCCAAGCCGTCGTACACCAGAATGAGAATGCCAGCAAAGCTTACGAGTTATTTTTAAGTGAAAAACAATAAGGAGAAATTAAGATGCACGTAACTCTGGTTGAAATTAATGTGAAGCAAGACAAATTAGACGAATTTATTGAAATTTTTCGCCTTAATCATCTGGGATCAATTAAAGAAGAAGGCAATTTACGTTTTGATGTATTACGGGATGAAAATATCCCTACCCGCTTTTATATTTATGAAGCCTATGTTGATGAAAAAGCGGCTTACGCACACAAGCAAACCCCTCATTATCTGCAATGTGTTGAAAAACTTGAATTTCTGATGTCTGAACCAAGGAAAAAGAGATCGTTTATTGGTGTGATGCCAGAAATAAAATAAATAAAACGCTTCAATATAACATCGTTTAAATAATTAAATTACCCGGGACAGAATACCCTGCCCGGGATTTTGTTTTTGTAATTCTTGGCCTTTTCTCTTAACCATACCCTCCCACTTCCAATTCTCCCCTAGCGGCAATAAGTACTTGCTCTGGTATTTTTACCAAGACGTCTTTGGAGTTTTTATTACCTAACCAACTATTATTCGAACCAAACCAAGTAGCCAATCCCCAAGAGGTTTTTTTATCACCAAATAACGTGATTATTTTCTTAACAATATCAAGCGATTTAAAATCCTCATTTAAAGCATATTGAGGAAAGTAGTTTTTACCATCAATCGTAATTGCAAAAATCTTATTACTATTTTTCCATCTATTTGGTCCTGCGCTCTTATTGCTGGATTTAAACCCATATCCATCTGAAACAGCCACTGAAGTTAACCAGATTGAATCTGATAGAGGATTGACTCCTTTAAAGCCTTTCGACGCACTAAAAAGCAAGCATCACGATCTTGCCTATGTTCAGATGATAGTTCCCTAGAATTATCTGTTCCGATTTCCATTTATTTCTTCACCTTAGCGAACGAATGCATTCTGGTTATCATAATATTGATATACCTTCTCATAACAGCATATGAATATATTCAATATTTGGGAATTTAGCTATTCAACTAAAACAGAGAACGAAATTAATCAATTCTTCTATTAAAAACCACTTTATCAAAATCATTATTGCGTGTCAGCCACAAAGAAAGTGCTTTCAGAGAATTACGGCCATTCTTCGTAGTCTCCAATGGAGCCATGTTTGAATTTCGTTACCATCTTAGTAACAACCTGATTCATATCCAAATCTTCACCAGTAAAATTAGCTGGAATGTTTTTTAACTCAGTTGTCCCTCGCTGAGCAAACTCAACAAAATTAATAATCTCTTCATACATATGTGCAGGCACAGCATAGAACTGAATCTGATTGTTTGATGAGACAGCAATAGCATCCCCTTGGGCTTCCGCCAAAGCCGCGCTAGGATTGGATTTGAACTTGCTTATGGGTATGGTGTAACCACACATAACCTTCTGTAACATATAAACACCTCCATTTAACATAGTCACATATAGTTCTAAATTTAGATCCAAATTATAGCTCTATATTTGGAGGCCACCAACATTTTGTAGGCTGTAGACAACAAGTTATCGTCTACTCTAAATATGCTCACATATTGATTAAACATCCGCCTAGGGTGCGATTATTGGCCCAGATGAATTACCATAAGGCAGACATATATTGCCGTTTGCAAAATGAATTTATTGGCCTACAGAACGATTACAGCAAACTTTATCTTCCAAGAATAACGCTGCGTTCTTCCTGTCTATTAATAAAATCAACAAACAATAATTCCCAACAGAATCTCTCAAAATCAAAATCTGCATTGTTGAATGTCGTGTTAATAATACCGATATCACCAATAAACAATTGCTTTAAAACCAATCAAAAAGGTTGACTTTTGATCAGATTTCGCTATTTTGAGGGATAGAAAGAGCTTTGATTAGCATTCTCTTCTTTGATACTAACTTGGAGTATTTCAAATATGCTCTCCAAACAGGCAAACATACTTGTGTTTTATCTTCTTGGTAGCACGGAGAAAGTTAGAAGCAAAAGAGATGAGTCTGACAACCAAACTACTTTCTTATCTGCATAATTTATACAAATGACATAGGAGTAAATATATTTTGGCTGACTTAATCTATCTGACAATAAAAGGGAAAAATCAGGGACTAATTTCTGCGGGCTGTTCATCAATTGACTCGATTGGTAATAAATACCAAGTTAACCATCAAGATGAGATCTTGGTTTACAGTTTAAGCCACTCAATGTTACGTAAGAAAAACATTAAACATCAACCGGTGATAATTACAAAACCCGTTGATAAATCAACGCCTTTATTAGGTGTTGCGATTTCTAACAATGAATTAATGGATTGTTTTATTGACCATTATCGGACAAGTTTGAATGGAGGATTAGAATTATACTTTAATTTAAAGCTAATCGGAGCTCAAATATTGGAGTATAGTGTACTCCATCCAAATTCTTTAGAACATAATAACCAACAACCACAAGAAACGTTATCGTTAATATATAAGAGTATAACATGGAACCATGTTATAGCAGGGACTGGTGGTTATAGTATATGGGAAGATACGGTATATTAACACCCAATAAAATATCACCTCCCAAATGGGAGGTATTTAAGGTTTGCCCATAGTAAGAAGACAAGAATATGCAATTGCAAAAAACAAAGCACCAAACCGGATTGAGCTATAATCATAAATACTAAAGTAATGTGGAAATATATATACCAGTACACCACCATTTACAGCAATATTATGCTGTACAGTATTAACAACCACAAAAATAACAGTGAAAAGTACCGCTCTAATATAACCCTTTACATATCCCCTCAGCTTAAACAGTACAATAAGCACGGAAATAGACATTGCGTAATAAATAATTACAAAAAAGATATTATAATTGGATAACGTCATACTATCACTCATCTTTTTCACCATTATTTCTGCTTTTCTTTTCCTCACTATAGGGTTTATCCATAATAAGAAGACAAGGATATACAAATACAAAAACCCAAGCACCATACTTAATTGAATCATAATCGTAAATACTAAAATAATGTGGTAATATATATACCAGCACACCACCATTTACACAAATACTATATTGAACAGTACTAACAACCACAATAATAACAGTGAAAAACACCTCTCGAATATAGCCCCTTACATATCCCCTCAGCTTAAACAATACAATAAGCACGAAAATAGATATTGCGTAATAAATAATTACAAAAAAGACGTTGTAATAGGATAACGTCACATCATCGTTCATTTTTCTCACCTTCATCTTTAGAAATCGAATAAATACTGAATCCAGTCACACTATCACCAATAAGTTCAGCAATCAAAGGTACTTTTCCCATCTCTTGCCATCCTCTGATGTAATCAGTTTTTATATACCTAAATAAACGAAAAGTTCCGGGCTTCACAACAGATCTTGCCATTCCGTATCCAGACAACCCCAGATCTACGTAGCCGTAAATTTTATCACCATCAGCCTCACTATAACCCAGTGTTTTAGCTGCATCACGATAAACATCTCTTACCGGACCAGAAGCCTCTTTTCTTAATAACAGGTAATACCCATTCTCATAAACATTATTTCCTCCTTGCACCAACAATGGAACACCAAAACCCGCACACGCTGCACCAAGAGAAGCTACACATATGCCAATACCTGCAAAGATTTGAGAGCCACCACTCACAAAACCAACTTGTTTCAAAATTAAATTGGTTGTTTCATCCTCTTTTTCTTTTTTTTCTTTTTGAACAATCATATATAGCTTGCTATCATTTATTAACAGGTCAAGCTCCTGTCTCCTCAGATTATCTATTTCATCTTGCAGGATTGCAATACCACCATCAACAGATAAGCAATTTGTACCTATCTCATAATTAACCGTTCTGATTAGTTCATTTATTTCGAAAATGAAACGACTGCTGCTTCTAACATCAGAAAGATATCTAAAATTAAGCCTGGATGATATCTCATGTAGTTCTTTAATTTTGAGCTCTAAATTATGCCAACTTTGTCTTGATGAACACACCATGTTAAACCTCTAAACTCGTTAATTTTGACTCATACGATCCTCAAACAATGCGATAACCATTCCATGATCCTGTCCAAAAGAACGCTGTAAGCCCTGAACCTTAGAATACTGATTATAAATTCCAATGGATGGCCGTTATATAAAAAGGCTGCCATCCATTGCTGAATCAGATAGCTATGATTTAGTCCCACATAATCCTAATTCCTAACAACATTCAGCTTAACTCAAACCCAATTTATCATTGATTTAAGACGAAATAGCCCCATTGATTGGCTCCCTCATAACCAAATAACAACAGCTATTAAGGCACTCCAATATCGAGAAATGCTTTTACCATAACGGATACCCAAATTATCTGAGCCATACAATATCTTTCACTACTTCTATCAGACCTATTAGACCACAACAATAGAGCAACAAATAGTCTTTTTTTTCCAAGATACTTAATTTCTTAAACACTAGCTATCATTAAAACCCAAATTTATTCTTTAAACGCTATCTGTTATTAAAGCCTAATAATCATATCCCTGTAGAGTTTTTTACCCCTAAAGAATCCGGTTATTTTTATTAACAAAATCAACAGATTTAAAATCTTCATACCCTTTTACTATCTAATGTAATTTGAATCCATTGCCCTGCTATGTGCTATTACTTTCTTCCTTACACGATTAGAATTTCATTTGAAATAACATTTCCTACATCGGCTTAACGCAAAAGTCAGCAATATCAGTCAGGCAATGTCTCTTATATTCAGGCATAGTACTCTCTAATTGGAGGATGCAATGCATAATGATAAAACCGACGCCTACGTCAAACGGTTCAATCAGGTATTTAATTATATTGAGCGCCATTTGGACGAGCCGCTCACATTGGAACAACTGAGTGAAGTAGCGAATTTTTCGCGTTATCACTTTCACAGACAGTTTGCCAATTACTGCGGCATACCTGTAGGACGCTATATCCAGCTAATGAGATTAAAGCGTGCTTCTTACCGTCTGGCATTCAATCCGTTAGAAAAAATCATTGATATCGCGTTGGACGCAGGTTTTCAAAACCCAGAATCGTTCAGCCGGGCCTTTAAACAATCATTTGGTCTAACACCAAGCCAATTCCGAAAACAACCGGCTTGGATAAATTGGTACCAGTCTATTCCTGAACAGAAACATATAAGGACACAAACCATGAATGTAAAAATTGTTAATTTTCCAGAAACTCTCGTTGCTATATTGGCCCATCATGGTCAACCCGAATTAGTCAATGCAACAGCCGCACGTTTTATCGAATGGCGTAAAACCACAGGACTGTCGCCAGTTACCAGCAATCAAACCTACGGTATTGCTCCACACGATCCAGCAACGATAAAAGGAGAAGATTTCCACTTTGATATTTGCGGCACAGTAGAGGCGCCAATCCAAGAGGATAATCTGTTCGGAGTGATTAACGGCACCATACCCGGTGGCCGTTGTGCCGTAGCTCGCCATTATGGTTCACATGATTCTTTATCGGAGAGTGCTCGGTATTTGTATCGCGACTGGCTACCTGCCAGCGGAGAGGAACTGCGCGATTTTCCACTGTACTTTCATTACCTTAACTTCGTACATGAAGTCGCTACACACGAATTACTAACGGATATTTATTTGCCACTTAAATAGAATAGTACTTGTATCACTATACGCATATTTTACGACACATTAATTGGAGGATAGCGCCAGCCATCCTCCAGCTCTTCATCAATAAGAATGTACAACATCATTAATTTTTACTCAGATTGATTTAGATAATTCTTTATTGGACTATTCTCATTTTTTCCTATTGATAATAATTTCATCAAAATCGTTATTACGTGTCAGCCATAGAGAAAGCGCTTTCAACGAATCAGGGGTGAATTCATCGCAACGGGCGGTTATCTCCTCCGGTGTCAACCAACACACATCATCAATTTCCGCTTCCTGTAAAGCAAACGGACCATGACTGATGCAACTAAATAATGCGCCACAAATGCGGCAATCCTCTGCTTCATAATAAAAACTACCATGTTCTGCAAAAGGCACACCGGCAATACCTAACTCCTCTTCTGCTTCGCGCCGGGCAGAATCCAGCATATTTTCACCCGTCAACACAACACCACCCGCAGTCGCGTCCAGTTTTCCCGGATAAAAATCTTTAGTTATTGTACGATGTTGAACCAAAATCTTTCCCATGCCGTTGTGAACGACGATATAAGTCGCACGGTGTCGTAAACGTTGGGCGCGCATTTGCCGACGCGTAGCCTGAGCAATGACTTCATTATTTTCATTAACGATATCGATCCACTCAACACTCGCTACATTCTCTTGTTCCATCTTCAAAAAACCTTTTTTATTAGCAATAAATTGCAAATCTACAAAATGTTCATTCTACTCAAAACAACCAAATCGGTAAGGGCTCTACGAAGTTATTCGTTTCGGACGGCTCATGCAACCTTTTCACTAAACTCGAAATAAAACTGTAAAGAAACTGTAGTCCGATAAGATTTTTACTGGTAATGATAACAGGGTTGATAGCTTCATCTTATCAACCCTGAAAATTATAAAAGATAATCTTAACCATCGTCCGTCCATATTCCTCATTATGACGGCATGATTTTATAGCGTTCTATTGTTTGGGTATAAATATCAATTTACTAATCTCAATATTTAATTTATTCACTTCTATTTCATCATAATTCTTTCTCAATCCGCGTAGCAATATTGGTATAACGTGTTAAAGCCAAAATACCCCGTTTATCTTGCAGAGTATCAACAAGTGCTAGCTCTAATTGATCATCCATATTTAAAAACAGCGTATTACGTTGCCGAATATCAGGCACAACATCATTCCTTTCATCCATTGTTTCTTTAAACAATTGCTTTTGATCATGATAAAAGTAATATTTATCGGAAACAAATAGCTCTGCAATTCGATCACCAATATAATGAACATATCTAAGCATACGGTGATCAGGTACACCCAAGGCATATTTTAAAGTTGGGTTTGCATTACGTGGAAACCATTTTTCCCTATCAGCATCGCTCAGCTGTTTGAAAAATTCTTTTTGAATCTCCAATGCTTGCTTCATATTATCTTCCGTTTGATGATTCAATGACGGAATCAAATACAATTTCGCCATGACAGGCAATACCTCTGTGAGCCGTATACAGTTATTTAAATCCTTCTCTTTTAAAGTTTCAATAATGAGATCAGCTTCATAAAAGTGAACTATTCTTCCATGATGTAAGAAAACTTCGTAACCTTTCGTTAAACCTAATAATTCAATAGTACTAAATAGATAACCCAACGGCCCCCAATAATCATAAAGCCAGTTATCCAAGTCTTTTTCCGGCGGCGTAGAGGTAACCAGATCATTTTCATTCACATGTCGGTAATGCGTAATATCCTCTAATTCTTTCACCGCACTACGGGTTAATGTCCGTGGCATTCCATAACTATACAAGCAAGGATCATATTTTTTCAGTTGGGCGCTATGCAATAACCCTAAAGCTCCCCCTAAACTATGCCCACAAATAAATAAGTTCCGGTTTTTAACTAAATCAATAACTTTATCAAACATATTTTTATCAGAACCGGGAGCTTTTAATTGACCAATAAGATTAAATGCCTCCCAAAAACCCCGATGAACCTTACCATTATTAATAAAACCACTGCATATACCTCCTGGCTCACAACCCAATTTTAATGGTTGATACATAATATCAGTGAGGGCGTCATTAACGCTCGCCGTTCCACGCCAGCTAATAATAATATCCCGTTGATTAGCGACATAAAATAATTCTGTATCTCCTATTCCACTTTCACCCGCTTTTGAATCAATAAATACAACATCAGTGTAACGTTCACGAAATGGCACATCATAAACAATGGGAGTACGCGCTATTTTTTCCACCTTACTGGGCAATTGAGATATATCTAGCATCTGTCGGTTAAAAAAATGAGTAATAGAACCTGCTATATCGACATTATCATCAAAATATGACAGCAATCCCATTAATGCCAAATTATAAGCATTCACCAGGGAATAATCTTTCTGATGATGTAACAATAGTACCCACGCACGAAACGGACACACTTCCAAAACATACCGGCAATTTGTTGAGAGAGCACGAAAACCTTTCGGTATCGAGTCCGGGAAATGATAGCGTGGCGGTTTCTCTTCTATCCATTTATCAATTACAGGCAAGCCATCACTTATCTGTCCAATCGTCACATAACGGTATTGATGACCTTCCGTTTCTGCTTTTGGTTTGACAACTGACGCCCTAATACTGCGTTTTTCCCGTAATGGACGCTGTTCCATTTCATCAGCTAATGGTTGAGCACTGATATATAACGTTACCGCATCAGGTGATAAGTTTTCTTCCCTCAGCAATCCTTGATTATTAGTTACACCTTTGCGTTCATCTCGAAACCTCCCGCTACTTATCAGACGATAAGGCATATTCACTAATGGATTACCTTGTTCATCAACTAATTGAAACTCCACCCAATTTTCTGTAATTTTTTGGCTATCAATAATGCTGCCTAGGCATAATTCGCTCATAATTATTATTTTCCTTTTTTTATTCGAGAATATTAATTCGACGCTTATTATCAAATCGACACACTAATAATAGTGGAAGAGAAAATTCATTCACTCAAGTCTGTAATTGTAATAAAATTCAATAAATGCAAAACGAATATGATTATGAAAAACACAAGGTAAAAAATGGCAACAAAATAACAATTCAGATCATTGATTTATTAAATTTCACAAACACTAAGCCCACAAAAAATAAAAAACCCAAACTTATTAACCTGACACAGAATTATTACCACCACGAAATACAAGAAATAATAGTTTGATTTACATGAGAAAAGCATTATCCTTACTAACTATCATGATTAATCATTAAATTTTATTTTCAATGAATAAAATAATAAAAACACCCCATCTATTCCCAACCAAAATGGCAAAAAAGATCAAATGATAATATACCGATACTTTATTATTCACATAAATATCATGTCAATTATTTATAATCTATTTTCATTTAAATATTATTTAAAGAATAAAAATATATGCAGATTATTGTCCTAATCATATTAGGCGTTTTAACTTTAAATAAGTTAGATAAAATCTAGATATATCAAAATGATAAAAATACCTTACGCTTCCATGTTTTCGCCATAGTCATCATATAAAATAGTCATCAAGCAATATGTTTGGCCTATCTCCTTAGTCTACAAGGACTCGGAAATCATCGCCGAACTCACCAGATTCTTCATAAAAACCAACCGTCACCGTATGTTGACGTCCTACAAAGAACTCATTTATCTGATTAATTCTTACAATATCCTCGTCTGTTTTTGATAGACGATCCTGCGCTTCGACCACATAATTTGAACAATATTTTACTGTTAATTTTTTTGATGAGATTTATTGATGTCCAAATTAGAAAAATTATGCGCAGATTTTGCCGCTCAAACCAACATTATGTTGAATCTTTCCACTGGCGCAGCGCAATTGAACATTGGTGATTATGGCCCCTGGTGGTTAGAAGTGGACTCAACAGGAACGATGCTGACCTTCCATCATACGGTGGCTTCGTTTGTAAATAGCGATGCGGAATTTTGGCTCTCATTAAACAGTAATATAAATATACTGGGAGGAGCATGGCTTGCATTACATCAGCCAACGCAAACTATTCGTCTCTGTTTACTACAAGATATAGAACGAATCGATGCCACTGACTTAGCTAATATTCTGGGAAACCTGCAAAAAATAAGAGCTGAACTTCCTTTTCCAGAAACTAAATCCAGCACTTCCGCTTCGGCCCACGATATTTTTGTTTGATCTGTTTTCTCAGACCAAAAGATTCACAGCAAAAAATAAAATAATGGAGAAAAAATATGCCAGATTTTTCAATACAGAGAGCCAATACCAGGATTGATATTCCTCAAAATGAATTGCATCAACCAGCGGCAACAGATAAAACTTGCCAATGCTGTGAACCGTTGCTGAATAATACCATTGATAATCCACTTACAGCGCCAACCTCTACTATCACACGATGGAATGAAAAATCCGTCGTAACCAACAAACAAATTGAAGCTAATATTTCCCGCTTAGCCAGCGAAAGCACCGCCGCCCATAAAACCGTTGATTCTCTCTTATCCAACCTAGTGAAACTTTTTGTTCGGGCGGAGGGTAATGAGTTAACCGCAATCACTAAAATGCTTAATGCCTATACCGGTGATAAACCCGGTTTTAGTATTGTCGGCCAGCTTGGCGCAGGTGGATTTACTCGAATCATTAGCGAAGCACGGCAGAATGGCGCCAGACCTGATAGAGCAGGTACAGAGCCGCTAACATTGAGGGAAAAAGCCACTGCTTACTATGATCTCACCAACTCAGCTTATTTCCGGGATACTCTGGAGAAAATCTATTCATCACCTGAATTGAAATCAGAATTCAAGGATATAATTGATATTGGTTATCTGGAAAGTAAAAACTTTGCGCCAGCCCGCGGCTCCACTAAGGAAAAGCCCTTACCAGATCAATTGGCACTCTACACTTTCAAAAATGAAAATAAATTTAACGCCTCTGAAAACCCCGAATTATATCAGGTGACTAAACAGGTAAATGGGCAAGAAGTTATCAGTAACCCTGCCCTGGCTGGCAATAGTCTGACAAAAGTCCAGAATGATTTCAGAGCACAAGCTCCTGATAAAGATAGTGTCTGGTCAACTGCCTCTTCACTTGAAGCCAATGATCGTCTGACCAGTCGGGAATTGGCATTTGCCAGTTTAAATCCCCGCAACCGGTTGGACAGAACTGACTATCAATTTGGTCAGTCGGAACCTATCAAAGCACATCAAGAATTAGCTAAGGAAAACATTATCGTACAACGCGGTAACGGTTTTGCTGTTTGGAATGTGAAAGAAGATACAGGATTTTCCAAGGATGCAGCCTTACACAATTTGCCAACGGTCGCCGCACCTTCCGGTACTACAGATCGTTTTATTACTGCGGCCAGATTGTTAGGTGCGGGCCTGAAAAATGATCTTGCTTTAGGTACGCCTACTAACGGCGAATCAGCAGATCAGTCAATTCAGCGTGGGGATCGGGAAATGAAAGAGCTTACTCGATGGCTAGCAACAGGTTATCTGGTTGATGATAATCATCATTCTATGATTGAAGTTAATTTAGGTGCGGCTAACCACGGTTTAGCGCCTCAGTGGGGATTGAATCTCTATATCGAGCCATTCTCTTCTCCTATACATGCCAAAGGATTTAGCATATCCAGCCAGGAAATATTGGCGGAATTAGAAAGCCGTGATGATGTCCACACAGATTACTCTACTTTCAGGAAAGATTTGTACGGCGGAAGTCGGGCAACAGTTAACGCCGATGGCAGTATAAAAACAAGCTCCAGATAAGTACTCTTTATCAATAGATCTTCCTGTCGTACTGTTCAGGAAGATCATTATTCAAGCTCTATTGCGTTAACAAATCAACACCACCACAACATGCAGGGCAGTTAATATAGCTGGGAATGAAAAGAGACATCAAAGAAACCAAGATGACAACCTATCCACGGTAATGATCGTCAGTCTCAGACCAGAGGAAGGGTATTAACATATCTTACACACTGCACAAATTAATGATAATGTGTGATGCAATTACATGTTCCACCGGAGGTTCCATGATCGATCTGTATTATGCTCCAACGCCAAACGGCCATAAAATCACACTTTTCCTGGAAGAAGCTGGCCTTCCCTATAATCTTCACCGAGTTGATATTGGCGCCGGGGATCAATTCAAGCCTGAATTTCTTGCCATTTCGCCCAATAATAAGATTCCCGCTATTGTTGATCAGCAACCAATCGATGGCAGCAAACCTATCGCTATTTTTGAATCTGGCGCCATTCTTACTTATTTGGCAGAAAAAACGGGCAAGTTCCTCAGCACAGATATGCGTGAGCGTATTCAAAGCCTGCAATGGCTGTTTTGGCAAGTCGGCGGCTTTGGTCCCATGCTAGGGCAAAATCATCATTTTAATCATTTCGCGCCGGAGAAAGTCCCTTACGCGATTAATCGTTATCAGGCAGAGACAAAGCGTTTGTATCAAGTCCTGAATACTCAATTGGAAAAAACTCCCTATTTAGGCGGTCAGGAATACAGTATTGCTGATATCTCAACTTATCCGTGGGTTCGTGCCTATGAACGTCAGAATATTAATCTGAACGATTATCCGGCAGTGAAAAAATGGTTTGATACTATTAGTCAACGCCCCGCCACTCAAATTGCTTATAGCAAAGCCTAATATCTGTCTGCGGGGTAATTATTTCCCCGCGAAACTTGATCAGGCTAACAGATAGCGATATCTTTAATCATCAGCCCTTATATCCCGGCTATATGCTATAGTTCTTATATCAACAATTTAGGTTATAGGAGTGGTTATGCGTATTTTAATCACTGGAGGAACAGGCTTGATTGGTAGCCGTTTGGTTTGCCAACTTCTTTCCCTATCCCATGCCATTACCATTCTGAGCCGCTCACCTCAAAAAGTTTATTCTCTATTCAGCAATCAAGCTGAATGCTGGACCAGCCTGAAAGATAAAACCGATCTCAATGATTTTGATGCCGTAATCAATCTTGCTGGCGAACCCATAGCAAATAAACTATGGACTTCAACGCAAAAAGAGAAGCTGTGCCAAAGTCGCTGGACATTAACAGAGCAACTCAGCAAGCTCATTAATGCCAGTCAGACACCACCAGAAGTCTTTATTTCCGGCTCTGCGGTAGGCTATTACGGGGATCAGAATCAAACAGTCGTTACAGAGCATGAGCCACCCCATGATGAATTTACTCATCAGCTATGTAAGCAGTGGGAACAACTTGCATTACAGGCTGCCAGTGATAAAACCCGTGTTTGTCTTTTACGTACTGGTGTTGTACTGGCAAAAAACGGCGGCGCGCTGAAAAAAATGCTTCCCCTGTTCCGTCTCGGGCTTGGTGGCCCTATGGGGAGCGGAAAACAGTATCTGCCCTGGATTCATATTGATGATATGGTGAATGGCATCTATTACCTGTTAATGACGCCTGGTTTGAGTGGCCCTTTTAATATGACCGCCCCCTATCCAGTACATAATGATCAATTTGCCGCGACACTGGGAGAAGTATTACATCGCCCTACCATTATTCGAACACCTGCTTTTGTGCTGAAATTACTGATGGGAGAAGCTGCGGCACTGGTACTAGGCGGGCAACAGGCAATACCGCATAACTTGGAACAAGCAGGTTTTGGCTTCCGCTATTTTCAGCTAAAAGAGGCATTTCAAGACCTGCTGGATACTAAATCTCAACGCTTTTAGCCCCTTGCCAACGGGTAAATAGATCATGAGGCAGCTCGATATCAAACTGATCAAGCACTCGGTTAACCGTCTGGTCAATAATATCCTGAATCTGTTGAGGCTGATGATAAAATGCAGGCACAGGCGGCATAATCACCGCGCCAATTTCCGCCGCTTGAGTCATCAGCCTGAGATGCCCCAAGTGTAACGGCGTTTCTCTCACTCCAAGCACTAACTTACGGCTTTCTTTCAATACAACATCTGCTGCTCTGGTTACTAATCCATCAGTATAACTGTGGACAATACCTGAAAGGGTTTTCATTGAGCATGGCAGAATTACCATGCCCAAAGTTTTGAATGAACCGGAAGAGATGGCAGCAGCAATATCCCTGTTGTCATACACAACATCAGCCAGCGCCTGCACATCCCGTAAACTATAGTCCGTTTCAAGCGCTAGTGTCTGACGAGCGGAATGACTGATGACCAGATGTGTTTCTACCCCTTCAACTGGTTGTAAAACTTGCAGTAGCCTTACGCCATAAATAGCCCCGCTTGCTCCTGTAAGCCCTACTATCAATCTTTTCATTTTTCCCTCAAGACAAACACCAAGCAACTATCTCAATCGAAGGTAATCAACCTTCGTTATA
Organism: Photorhabdus aballayi; assembly: GCF_026153155.1. Classification (NCBI taxonomy): domain Bacteria; kingdom Pseudomonadati; phylum Pseudomonadota; class Gammaproteobacteria; order Enterobacterales; family Morganellaceae; genus Photorhabdus; species Photorhabdus aballayi. The sequence continues at coordinate 25,612 of NZ_JAPFCD010000009.1, forward strand.
GATATCCAGATTTTCGATTTCATTCTGATTATTCAGTTTCACTTCATCGTCTTTACGCAGATTCTCCAGATAATAGAGATAAGTCTGGTCAACATCTTTGGTAACATAAACACCATTGAATACTGAACTCTCAAACCCGTCAACATCCGGATTTTCTTCACGAACCGCGTCAATCAGATCGGTCAAATCCTGAAATATCAATGCATCTGCGCCAATCAGTTGGCGAATTTCATCAACTTCACGCCCATGAGCAATCAGTTCATTTGCATTAGGCATATCAATGCCATAAACATTTGGAAAACGCACTTCCGGTGCTGCCGAAGCAAGATAAACTTTCTTCGCGCCAGCTTCACGAGCCATATCAACAATCTGTTCTGACGTTGTACCACGCACGATAGAATCATCCACCAGCAGCACATTTTTATCACGGAATTCCGCACGATTAGCATTCAGTTTACGACGGACTGATTTCCGGCGTTCCTGTTGCCCGGGCATGATAAATGTCCGGCCAACATAACGGTTTTTCACAAATCCCTGACGATAGGGTTTACCAAGTATACGGGCAATTTCTAACGCGACATCGCAAGATGTTTCAGGGATTGGAATAACCACATCAATATGCAAATCTTCCCACTCACGGGCAATTTTCGCCCCTAGTTTATGCCCCATCCGTATACGGGCGTTATAAACCGAAATTTTATCAATAAAGGAATCCGGGCGAGCTAAATAGACAAATTCAAATAAACAAGGAGTTAAAGAAGGATTTTCAGCACATTGACGGGTAAATAATTGGCCTTGTTCAGTGATATAAATTGCTTCACCTGAGGCGACATCCCGCAGGAATTCAAAACCTAGCGTATCTAATGCAACGCTTTCAGAAGCGACCATATACTCATTACGGCCATCATCTAAAGTACGCTTACCTAAAACTAACGGGCGAATACCGTGTGGATCACGGAAAGCCACTAGTCCATGACCGATAATCATTGCAATGCAAGCATAGGCGCCACTCACCTGTTTATGCATTGCCGCTACTGCCGCAAAAATATTGTCAGGCTCCAATGGATAATGCTGGAAGCAATCCAGTTCACTAGCAAAAACATTGAGCAAAATCTCAGAATCTGACGTGGTATTCACATGGCGACGGGCATTCTCAAATAGCTTTTTCTTCAACTCATGAGCATTTGTCAAATTACCATTGTGTGTCAGTGTAATACCAAATGGAGAGTTCACATAAAACGGTTGAGCTTCCGATGCACTGGAACTGCCCGCTGTCGGGTAGCGAACATGACCAATCCCAATCGTTCCCTGTAAACGCAGCATATGCCGGGCTTCAAACACATCTCTCACTAAGCCGTTGGCTTTACGTAAACGAAACCCATTGTTACCATCAATAGTGGCAATGCCCGCAGCATCTTGCCCACGGTGCTGAAGCACCGTCAACGCATCATAAATCGACTGGTTAACCGGTGTAAAACCGACGATACCAACAATACCGCACATGTAGTTTTTCCTCATCAGCCAAACGGAGAGGTATATTTCTCCGGCAAGAAACTTGACGCATTTTGCAGGTAGTCAAAGAACCACCTAATGATATGACTGAACTGCGGGATCAATTGTGATTGTTTCCAATCCTCACTTCGAGCTAGTGGTGTAAATGTATCCAGAAAAAACAAGATAGCCGCGACAATCAACACACCACGTAATGCCCCAAAGCAGACCCCCAGTACGCGATCAGTACCTGACAATCCAGTCCGTTGCACAAGAGAACCTATCACATAGTTCACCACAGAACCGACAATCAAAGTAGCAATAAACAGCAACGCAATAGCGATCCCGTTACGCACCAATTCATCTTCAAAACGGGTGAAATAGACCGCTAAGTAAGTATAAAAATGGCTTGCCACAAAGAAAGCACATCCCCAAGTGACCAGTGATAATGCCTCACGAATAAACCCACGAATCAGGCTAACTAATGCCGAGAAGCCAATAATGGCGATAATAGCGTAATCAATCCAAACCATATTTTAATTCCAAAATAGACACCTCGGCATCCGTTTCAAGTGCATTCTAACAGAAAACGAAAACGTTTGCGTAGCAAGATTTCCTATCCCACTGAAAATAGTTGGGCGACGAATTCAAATAATCATCATCACCGCAGTCATTTAATATTTACTGCTTCATGAATATTTACTTCTTCATGACAGTTGTCCTATTCGTCACATAGGCATCACCCACTTTTACTACAATCTGTAACTATTACGGCCTGTAACTCCTTACCTGCCCTTGTAATCCAGTCAAACTTTTCAATTCTGATAATGCCGAGTCAAGTTGTTGTTTAGAAGCATTCGGACCAACATATATTCTCGTTAATTGACCCTGAATCGGAGATGAAGGAACCGTATAAACCTGATAACCAGACAAACGTAGTCTGGCAACGATTTCATCTACCTTTCCGGCATTTTTCAAAGCACCCAGTTGTACGATATAAGCCTGCCCTTGCGGGGCTGTTTCAACAGGTTTAATTTCAGGTTTCGGCTCTGGCTTAATGTCTGGTTTAGGTTTAAGCGCCGACGCTGGCGGCTTAGTATCTGGTTTTGGTTCAGGCTTAATCTGTGGTTGGGGCTTCACTTCTGGCTGAACAGCAGGAGGGACTATCGGCGCGAGCTGAGGAGTGGCAACCAATGGTATTTCCGGCTGCTCCAGTGTTTCTGGCTGCAATGCCTCTGTCTCATCTTCCAGAGGCACTGATAAGATTGGTGGATTAAGAGGAGGTATAGATTCAATTTCTTGCTCATCCCCTGGCTTTGGAACCAGAGGAATTGATGCAAATTTATCTTCGTTATATTTCTTGTTGCCGTCTAACAACGCAGGCAGCACAATGACACCCAATGCTACCAATACAATGGTACCAACCAAACGATTCTGAAATCTACTTGCCACTTCCCTTCTCCCTGTCCAGAGCCTCCATAACATGCGCTACTGTGTGGAATGAACCACAAACGACAACAATATCTTGCTCATTAGCATCAACCATCGCCTGATGCCAGGCACTTTCCACATCAGTAAATAACCGAGGTTGTTCAAGATACTGAGCCAGTGTCTGCGCATCGGCACCACGAAATTCAGTCAACGGAGCGCAATACCATTTATTTATTTGCTGTGACAGGCAAGTCAGTGTACCGGCAATATCTTTATCACCTAACATACCCACGACACCAAGGACTCGACTACCCGCTTGACGGGGCAATTGAGCCAGTCTCTGTACCAAATAAGCCGCCGCATGGGGATTATGCGCCACATCCAAGATCAATAATGGATTTTCACGAACTATCTGGAAACGCCCAGGCAACTGCGCATTTTGCAACCCTTGATGGATAGCGCTCTCATTAATAGCCCGACTGACTTTATCATCTTGCCCTAACAGGCAACAAATAACCCCCATTGCCGTTGCAGCATTCATCAGAGGAACATTTGGCAAAGGTAGATTGCTAAATAGCCTATCATCAGATTGCCAGCACCAGTTTTTATCCTGTTGAGAGAAACGCCAATCAATGCCACAGCGGAACAACTTGGCTCCTAATTCATCCGCAACTTCCGCAACAGAAGATGGCATATCTGGCTCACCCACTACGGCAAAATGATCTTTACGGAAAATCCCCGCTTTCTCACGACCAATATGCTCTCGGTCTGACCCCAACCAATCAATATGATCAATTGCAATACTGGTAATAGCGGCAATATCGGCGTCCACAATATTTGTCGCATCTAGTCGCCCACCTAAGCCTACTTCTAAGATGACCACATCCAGACAAGCTTGTTTAAACAGTTGCAAAGCTGCCAATGTGCCATATTCAAAATAAGTTAGTGAAATATCGCCACGACGAGATTCAATATCCGCAAATACACGGCAGAATTCCTGTTCAGGTAACTCTTTCCCCTGAATACGAACTCTTTCAGTATAACGTACAAGATGAGGAGAGCTGTAAACACCTACTCTCAGCCCGGCCGCCAACAGAATAGATTCTATCGTGCAACAAGTGGTGCCTTTACCATTGGTGCCAGAGACGGTTATCACTTTAGGCGCGGGATTAACCAACCCCAAAGTTCGGGCAAGTTTCCCCACACGCTCAAGCCCCATATCAATGGCCTTGGTATGCAGGTTTCCAAGATAGGAAAGCCACGTCATCAATGGCGACGTGGCTTGAGGAATTTGTAAAGTATCAGACATCTTCTTTATTGGTATTTATTTGAATATCCGCCTCAACATCAGCGGGTTCCGCCACAAATTCAGCAACAATTGGCTTAGTGCCTGGTTGCGACTGATGAGTCAGTTTAGAAAGTAAACTGGCAAGTGTATCACGCATTTCAGGACGACGAACAATCATGTCAATCGCCCCCTTTTCCAGCAAAAACTCACTACGCTGGAAACCAGACGGTAATTTTTCACGAACCGTCTGCTCAATAACTCGTGGCCCGGCAAAACCAATCAATGCCTTTGGTTCAGCAATATTGATATCGCCCAACATCGCCAAACTTGCTGAAACACCGCCCATTGTCGGATCGGTCATAATAGAGATATAAGGTAAACCGCGCTCTTGCATTTTTGCTAAAGCAGCACTGGTTTTCGCCATCTGCATCAGTGACATCAATGCCTCTTGCATACGAGCGCCGCCACTGGCAGAAAAACAGATCAGAGGACAATTGTCTGCCAATGCTTGTTCTACGGCACGAACAAAACGGGAGCCGACAACCGAAGCCATAGAACCGCCCATGAATGCAAATTCAAAAGCGGCAGCAACAACTGGCATACCACTCAGGGTACCTTTCATCACGACCAGCGCATCTTTCTCTTGGGTTTGCTTCTGCGCCGCTGATATACGATCTTTATACTTTTTAGAATCGCGGAATTTAAGAATATCTTTTGGCTCTAATTCCTCCCCTAATTCCGTCGTTGTTCCTTCATCAAGGAACGTAGCCAATCGGGTACGCGCCGAAATACGCATGTGATGATCACATTTAGGACAAACCTCAAGATTGCGCTCTAGCTCAGCACGGTAGAGCACCTGACTGCAACTATCACATTTCGTCCAAACTCCTTCTGGGATATTCGCTTTACGAGTTTGGGTAATGTTGCTTTTATTAAGAATTTTTTCAATCCAGCTCATTGAATGATCTTTCCGTCTGAATCTGGCTTATGCCAGTTTTGTTATTGTGTGCCATTAAACCACAATGCTATTACAGTGTGGATAAAAAACTGCTCAAACCTGTTACCGGTTATCGGTCTTCTGCTTCATCACCGTACGACGATGACGCCAGATTTCAATCACCCCGGGCAGGATTGAGATAAAGATGATAGCGACAATCAACAGTTTCAAATTCTGTTGTACCATTGGCATATCACCGAATATATAACCAGAATAGGTGAATAACAGCACCCAAACTAGTGCGCCAATCACGTTATAAGCAGCAAAATGACGATAAGACATTTTCCCCATGCCTGCAACAAATGGTGCGAATGTTCTGATAATCGGCACAAATCGCGCCAAAATAATTGCCTTCCCACCATGTTTTTCATAAAACTCATGTGTTTTATCTAAATAACTGCGGCGGAAAATTTTTGAATTTGGATTCGTAAATAACCTTTCACCAAAGATGCGACCAATAGCATAGTTCACTGCATCACCAATAACAGCCGCAATGATCATCAATACCACCATGAGATGTACATTCAGATCATTTGAGCCCAAAGCTGCTAAAGCGCCAGCAACAAATAACAGCGAATCTCCCGGTAGAAACGGAGTAATTACTAATCCTGTTTCACAAAATAAAATCAGAAACAGAATGCCATACACCCAATTACCATATTGTGCGACCAATTCGGCTAAATGAATATCAATATGGAGAATAAAATCAATAATAAATTTAGCGAAATCAACAAAATGAGTCAGAAATTCCATAATATTCCCCGCTATGCTAGGACATCCGTGTCGGCAATTAAAAATGTTAAATCAGATCATCTGCCAAAAACAGAGGTCCCATAGCAGCGCCAGGTAAATCAAATTGCTCTGGATAATCAACAGCAACCAGATACAACCCTGCCGCTTTTGCCGTCGCAGCGGCTTTCGTCCGATCTTTTAAAGCAAGCAATTGGGCCATCCAATTAATATCCTGATTCCCACAACCAATTTCCATCAGGCTACCAGCAATATTACGCACCATATGATGTACAAAAGCATTAGCTTTAATATCTATGACAACGTAATGCCCATAACGGTTGACATTAATATGCATCATATTACGCCAAGGTGTTTTAGATTGGCATTGAACTGCGCGGAAAGAGGTAAAATCATTTTCCCCTAACAAACATTGCGCTGCTTGATGCATCCGCTGTTCATCCAATGGATAGTGAAAATGAGTCACGCCATTAGCCAGCACTGCCGGACGATAACGATGATTAAAAATAATGTAACGGTATCGCCGGGCAGTTGCACTAAAACGGGCATGGAAACTCTCATCCACGGTTTTCACCCAACGAACAGCAATATCCGGCGGTAAGTGTACGTTCACGCCCATTGTCCATGCGGCATCCTTGCGCTGAGCAGACGTTGCAAAATGCACAACTTGCCCTGTTGCATGTACGCCAGCATCGGTTCGACCAGCACAAAATACCGATATGGGTTCATCAGCGACTTTTGATAATGCTTCCTCAAGGCATCCTTGAACACTTTTCACTTCTTGCTGACGTTGCCAGCCATAATATCGGCTGCCATCGTACTCAATTCCCAAGGCAATTTTCATTTTTGAACCCGGCACAGATTCTGTTTGTTCTGTACCGAACATCAGTAAAATTGCTCCTGAATCAATTTTTCCGCTGTCTCAACCGCCATTAACGCCCCACCAAACCGGATGTTATCGGCCACAGACCAGAATTGTAATACTTCCGGCATACCATAATCATGGCGCAGACAACCAATACTCAGCGCATCATTACCCGATGCTTCTGTCACTGGAGTCGGATAATCGCTTTCGTCTGCAACGTTAATATCAACCATCCGCTCTAATTCTTCTCGAGCTTCTTCCACCCCAACCGGACGCAATGTTTCCAAATGGACTACCTGAGCATTACCGTAAAAAACGGAAGACTGAACGCAACTCACTGAAATGGGTAGTCCCTCATCCTGCAAAATTTTGCGTATTTGATCCACAAGACGGCGCTCTTCATGCACAGAACCTTCAACATCTGTTGGCAACGGCAAAAGATTAAATGCCAGTTGCTTACTGAAACGCCCCGGCTCCGGTGGGATGCCGTTAAGTAAACGAGCGCTCTGCCCCGCTAATTCATCAACTGCCTCTTTGCCGTGAACAGAAACAGAGAACAGATTAGTCAAATGCAAACGTGCCATTCCTGCAACATCCACCAGCGGCTTAATGGCTGTCAGTACCTGACTGGTCATACTGTCTGCTAAGGCAATAATATTTCGGTTACGATAATCCGCCAGAGCATGAGGATTCACTCCTGGAACAACCAAAGGTACATCTGGTTCCATAGCAAACAACCCACTGCTATCAATCACCAAGCAACCTTCTTCTGTCGCTTTTTCAACATATTGTGCCGTGGCTTCCAATCCAGCCACGAAAAAAGCGAGTTGTACTTGCGACCAGTCAAAATCAGCCGCATCGCCAACAACAAAATTTTTACCATTAAAACGCAGACTTTCACCGGCACTGCGCTCACTGGCGAGAGGATACAATTCACCAACAGGAAACTGACGCTCTTGTAATAACGCCAATATCGCTTCACCTACTGCCCCTGTCGCACCCAACAGGGCAATATTCCAACCTTCTGACATGTTGGTTTTCTCCATCTATCTTTTTGACATGCAGACATATTTCCGCACGAATTAAATCAGTTCTATACTGAAACCAAGAGCGGCTAGCAACTCAGCGCTCTTTTTGTTATCACAACATACCGTCAGAGATGACCATTCTCGGCGTTCTAAATAATTTCTACGCAGATAATCAAATTGCCCTTTTTGACCGGCGACTTGCCGTAATGGGGTATCATCGCGGCGCACATCATACACTAAATGCATCAACCGCTTCAGTGTGCTTTGAGTCACATTCCCATGCAGGGTAACCCGGCTGAAATCCGGTTCCGGCAATAGATCAGATAGAGCCACTGTATGGGGTTGACCGAGGAATTCACAGTAAGCTTCAAATACCTGTGTGGTACCACGCGCTTTGCCTTCGAGGGTATAACCCGCGATATGCGGTGTACCAATATCAACTAATTCCAGTAATGGCAGGGATAAATCAGGCTCCGGCTCCCAGACATCCAGAACAACACGAAGTTTCTTGCCGCGTTTCAACTCGGTAAGCAATGCTTGATTATCAACAACTTCACCGCGGCTGGCATTAATCAATATGCGATTATCCGGCAAAGCCGACAATAATTCAGCATCCACTAAATGGTGTGTTTTATATGGGCCCGATTTATTCAATGGCGTGTGGAATGTCAGAATATCCGCCTCTTTGACTAATTTTTCCAGTGGCCAAAATTCTCCGGCATCTCCTCTGGCAGCTCTTGGTGGATCACATAAGAGTGTCCGCACACCAAGAGTAGCTAACCGTTGCGCCAGTCTACTGCCGACATTACCGACACCGACGATTCCGACCACTTTATCCTTAAGCTCAAAATTATCACGTTCAGCCAACAACATTAACGCTGAGAAAACATATTCAACCACAGCAATGGCATTACATCCCGGCGCCGCTGAAAACCCGATTCCTGCCCGCGATAACCACGACTGATCCACATGGTCCATCCCCGCCGTTGCCGTACCGATAAATTTTACCGCGCTGCCTTTCAGCAATTCTTCATTAACTTTAGTTACTGAACGAACCATAAAGGCATCAGCATGATCCAATACACCTTCCGGTACCGGACGCCCCGGAATAGCTTGCACATCCCCCAATTGCTGAAATAGTTGATCAGCATAAGGCATATTTTCATCAACCAGAATCTTCACTTAATCCATCCTGTGGCATTAAAACAGACGCAGCGAACTATTCTGCCATTTAATCATAACAAAACCCATAATAATGGCTTCTTTTGTTATTAACTTTTCCTGAAACGCTCCGGTGTCGTACCTGCCAATTGCTGGAACATAGCGATAAACGCAGAAGATGAGCTATAACCCACATCAAAAGCAACTTCATTAACGGATTTTCCCTGCTCCAGCAAAGAGATAGCATGTAAAAACCGTAACCGCTGCCGCCACTCACTAAATGACATTCCCAATTCTTGCTGGCAACGCCGTGACAAAGTACGCTCCGAGGTATAACGCTGTTTTGCCCATTGCGCTAATGGCGTATTATCCGCCGGATTACTCTCAAGTTCCTGTAATATCGGCGACAAAAGTTTATCTTTAGATGAAGGCAAATAGGTATGCTGGACAGAGGATTGAATTAGCTGATCAATTAACACTTGAGCTAACCGTAAATCCTGTTCTGTTTCTGGTATTCTCAATTTACGTTCAAAACAGTCAGTCATAATCGCATTGAATATGGAGCTAAGCCGGATAATACAAGGAGTATTCGGCAATAATTTCCCCCATTCAGGAGAAATATCTATTGCCCTGAATCTCATTGCTTTTCTACTATACCCCGAATGCTCTATTCCTTCCGGTATCCAGACACAGAATTGCGGTGGAGCTAAGAAATGTTGTCCTCCAGCATTCATTGCCATGACACCACAAACAACATAAATAAGTTGCCCGAATGGATGGGTATGACGTAAACACTCGGTATTCGCACTGAATAACTCGCTACGGAAAGAGATACTGGTCGGAATATCCTTGGCTTCTACAGGAACATAAAGTTTTTCTGTCATATTGTCTCAATTGCCTTATCCATTGGCTGATTATCGTTATATATAATAAAACAGACACCATTAGACTAAACACTCATTTTTATCTCAATGTGACTTATCTATATGAATATGATTTTCCCATTTCTGGCGGTCTTGATTTGGTCAATTAATGCCGTGGTGAGCAAAGCCTCCGCTACAGCTATCGATCCGGCCGCAATTTCTTTTTATCGCTGGTTCCTAGCCTTTCTCACATTAACACCCTTTGTTGTGCTATCTGTCATTCGCCAATGGAAAACAATCTGTCAATATTGGTGGAAATTATTAATTCTTGGCGCACTTGGTATGGTGCTTTATCAAAGCCTGGCCTATTACGCTGCACACAGTATCAGTGCAACATTTATGGGAATTCTTAGCTCACTGATTCCTCTTTTGACTGTTGTCATCAGTATATTTGTTTTACGTGTTGCCCCCACTGTCGGTATTGCTCTCGGTACCATTTTATCTCTGTCTGGTTTAGTCTGGTTGGTCAGCGCCGGTGAGCCCATATCATTATTGCAACACGGTTTAGGCCGCGGTGAATTGATGATGTTGATTGCTTCCATCTCCTACGCACTCTATGGCGTGTTAACCAAACACTGGTCTATTCCATTACCCAACTGGCAATCCCTGTATGTACAGATTGCTTTTGGCGTCCTGCTATTACTGCCGAATTTCCTGTTGACCAAAGATGTTCAATTGAATGCCAATAATATCTCGTTAGTCTTATTCGCTGGTATTCCAGCCTCGATCATTGCTCCCTATTTATGGATACAGGGTGTCATAAAACTTGGCGCTAATACTGCTGCCATATTTATGAATTTGACACCGATATTTACAGCGATTATCGCTATTCTGGTTCTGCATGAAAAAATACACAGTTACCATCTGATCGGCGGCAGCATAACACTGCTAGGAGTCATACTGGCACAACAATTACGTATTCCTCTTTTTAGCCATAAAACAGAAAAATCTCAGGAAATTAATCATCAGAAAGCCTGAAAGGAATTCTCACTAATAAGCCGCCCAGTGTTTCACTGGGCAGTAATTGGAGATGAGTACCATGATAAATACCGATATCTTTCACCAGAGCTAATCCCAGCCCTGCCCCTTCATGCCCCGCAGCATTATCAAGACGATTAAAAGCCATCAGCGACAAATTGACTTCTTCTTTAGCAATCCCCGGCCCGCTGTCATCCACTTCCAGATAACAATATGTCTTACAAGGACTGAGAACCACTCTAGCCGTGACAATCCCGCCTTCCGGCGTATATTTAATAGCATTGTCCAATAAGTTTGCGCACATTTCTGTCAGTAATACCGGTTCCCCCTTAATCCATTGAGCATTTTCGCCTTCATAACCCAAATCAATATTCTTACTTTCAGCCTGTTGCAAACGGGAAAAGCACGCTTGTTGCAACAATTCGACTAAATTGACTGGCCTATAATCCCTAACCGCCTCCTTTTCATGCGCTTTCAAACGAGAAAGTTGTAATAAACGATCTGTCAGAGAGATAGTATTATCCAATGTACTATCAATGGCCTGTAAGCTTTCTTTCCATTGCGCGGGATCTTCGCTGGCAAGCGCTACCGCTACTTGAGTTTTTAATACCGTTAATGGTGTTCTGAGTTGATGAGAAGCATCCGCACTGAATCTCTCCTGCCGGCTCACCATCAATTTCAGTCGCTCTATATAACGATTAAATGCATATAATAATAGGGAAAGTTCTGACCAAGGCAATATATCCGGCAGCGGAGTGAGATCATTAGCGGGACGACGGGCCATGACGCCAGAAAGTTTATGTAGTGGTTTAAGTAACTGTTTCAACAGAAAATAAGCCAGAATCAGAGTCAACCCAACCACTGTTCCTTGGCTCATCAAAGATGATATTAATAATTGTTGCGCAAGATAATGACGGGAAGCCACTGTTTCAGCAACCAGTATCAACGCCATTCCCATCATACCCCCTTCATTGATTGGCTGATAAAGGGCAGCAACCCTAATAGGATGGCCATGATATTCAGCATCATAAAAATAAACCAAAGCGGTGTATAAATTGGAGCGAAGCGTATCTTTAGGTATCAAAGGCAAATCATCATAACCGGAAATTATTTCCCCTTCAGGAGATAACACCTGATAAAACAACCGATCATTCATATTTCGCTCAAAACTATCCAGAACCACATAAGGTACATCGACAATTAATTGGTTATCCTTAACGGTCAGTCGTTCCGCCACAGTTCGAGCAGATGCCAATAAAGTACGGTCATAAGCCAACGTCGCCGCATTCTCTGCACTGAAATAATGGGTGCAGACCGATAAACAACCCAACAAAAATAACGGAACGCCAAAAAACAAGAGTAACTGATGAAACAATGAGTTCGGTACTCTAAACCATGTCATCTTTCTGGCACTCCAGACGGTAACCTAATCCCCGTAATGTACTGATCCCCACATTACTACCTGACAATTTTTTTCGAATCCGGTGTATATAAAGTTCAATACTTTGTGGGTTTGCTTCATCTAACAATGCAAATACCTGTTCAAATAACTGTTGTTTAGAAACAGGCCTCCCTCGACGATGGAACAATGTTGTCAAAACCGAAAGTTCCCTTGGCGTCAAAGCCAATGGCTCATCGTCCAAAACAAAGTAACCATCATCCTGATAAACCAGAGAGCCGAATGTCAGCGTCTCCTGTAGCACATTTGCACTACGCCGAAGTAATGCCCGGATACGTGCTTCCAATTCCTGTAAATCAAAAGGTTTCGTCAGATAATCATCAGCACCAGAATTAAGCCCTTTTACTCGATCGGAAACATCAGCTTTCGCCGTTAATAATAATACTGGCAAATTTTGTCCACGTTTCCGCAAACGAACCAACAATGAAAGGCCATCTAGCCTCGGCAAAGAAACATCCAAAATCAGCAATGCATAGTTTTCTGTCTGCAATAATTGATCAGCGACGATACCATCACTCGCAACATCTACAGCAAACCCCGCACTACTCAGTGCTTTTTGCAACCAGTGCAATAATTCAGGGTGGTCCTCCACCAAAAGTAAGCGCATATTTTAAATATCTAACCGATTCATATAAATATAATTACAAACATAACTATATTTTCAGTTTATATCACCACACCTATTTTCCTGAAAAATAGTCAGACACTGACTCAATTCCATTTTCATGCCAAAATACCATGCTATAAATAACAGGATATTCTGTCATACTGAATCAAGTAATAGATTTCTATTACTGCTTCCATTTACTCAGATATTGCCATGAGTACCGGGGTAAAATCAAAACGTTCATCCAATGCAGATGCCACCGAGACATTAGACAAAGTGAGTTTTATTTCACTTCCTACTTTTAAACTAAAACTCGATATCACCATCGGCTCTTTCTCATTAAGAAATGCGGATAAGCCCGTCATTTTTAAAACCTTATCCGTATCATTCTTAATATTAATTGAGATTTTGGTCTTTGATGCCATTGAACTATCCATCTGGTTAATTTTCTTCTTCATCTCTTTTGGTATGCTTATCGCCAGGATATCTGCGCCATTACCGTAAAGATGAATACCCTTAGTAGAACCAGTCACACTTGAATTCCCCACACTCACAGGAATTTTAAAGTGAGCAAATGAATCCATACTTTTTCTAAAACATTCCACGTATTCCGCATCGGCAAAAATAGCCGGTACTTTTTCCTGAGCGTCTAACAAAGATTTTGATGACTGTCTGGAATCTTTATAATCACCACAAGCACTGACTTCAACCAACAAATCAGATGCCACTATTTTAACTTGTTCAGATAACAGTTGGTTAACCGACACCGAGGTGCTGAGTTCTGTTTTACATCCTGCTAAAGCAAGAGCCATGACACTACAAAGAATCAATTTTCTCATCATTTCCTCAATATTGGATTTCCTCAAGATAAAGTCTGATTATATTCAATAATTCTCTGTTTAATCTAACACATTGCATAAATAAATAATTACCATTTGCATGATACCTTCCTAACCGAATGTAAAGTTATAGCGAGTAAAACAGAGCAACATCAAAACTACGAGAAACTTACAACAAACCAAAACAAAAAAGAAAGCCTGTAGCTATTTGTTAACTCATTAATGCGAAACACTACGCAAATTTAAGCGATTAAAATCACATATCAACAACTTTTCTTGTTAATGAAAGGTAAATGAAAGGTTTTGTTATTACTAATTGAATCAACCAGGGCCATTTGTAATGGTTGTATCTTACACAGGTATTGATGAGAGCAAGCAAAATGAAAACTATAACAATCAAGATGTTAGCGGCAACTGCTTTACTATTTGTTGGCACAAGCAGTGTTTTTGCCGCCAGTGCGCCTAACAGAACGGAATGTATTGCCCCTGCAAAACCAGGCGGCGGGTTTGACCTGACCTGCAAGCTGATCCAAGTTTCATTACTGGATACGAAAGAGATCAGCAAGCCCATGCGTGTCACCTTTATGCCCGGTGGCGTCGGCGCTGTCGCTTACAATGCTATCGTCGCACAACGACCTGCTGAAGCGGGAACCATTGTCGCCTTCTCCGGCGGCTCTCTACTCAATTTGTCTCAGGGAAAATTTGGCCGCTATAACGTTAATGATGTGCGCTGGCTGGCAAGTGTTGGTACTGATTATGGAATGATCGCTGTCCGTGCCGATTCACCTTACCACACCCTGAACGATTTGATGAACGCTTTCAAGGATAATCCTAACAGCATTGTATTTGGCGCTGGCGCTTCTATTGGTAGTCAGGACTGGATGAAAACCGCACTACTGGCAAAAGAGGTCGGTATTGATCCTCACAAGATGCGTTATGTCGCTTTTGAGGGTGGTGGTGAACCTGTCACCGCTCTGCTAGGTAATCATATTCAGGCGGTTTCTGGTGATCTGAGCGAGATGGTACCTTACCTGAATGGAGACAAAATCCGGGTTTTGGCTGTTTATGCAGATAAACGACTAGATGGTGATTTAGCCAATATTCCTACTGCCAAAGAGCAAGGTTATGACCTGGTATGGCCGATTATCCGCGGATTTTATATGGGACCAAAAGTTTCTGACGAAGAGTATCAATGGTGGGTTGATACTTTCAATAAACTACAGCAAACAGATGCTTTTAAAAAACAACGGGATATCCGTGGGTTGTTCGAATTCAACATGACCGGCAAAGAATTGGACAGCTATGTGAAAAAACAGGTTGAACAATATCGTGAACAAGCTAGAGCTTTTGGCTTAGCCAAATAATAGAGTCATCATTATGAGCGATCGTATCTTTGCTACTATCTGGTTAGTGCTCTGTGCCATTGGGATGGTTATTGGTTGGGGCATTCAGAGTGAATACACTTATGAACCTCTGGGACCCAGACCTTTCCCAATGATCATTCTATCTCTGATGGCACTCTGTGCCTTACTACTACTTTTCAAAAAACCAGAACAAAGCAATTGGCCTAGCGCCCCTGTTATCCGCCGCCTAATGTTGTTGATTCTCTCTTTAGTTATCTATGGTTGGTCATTTGAGTGGCTTGGTTTTCCTCTGGCTACAACGCTGCTGACATTTAGTGTCGCACTGTTGTTTAACGCAACACTGCCTGCGGCAATCATTTCCGGGGTGTTCCTTGGCGTCACGTTCTATTTCGCCTTTGACCGCTTACTTGACGTAACCCTGCCTCTTGGTAGCTGGCTCAACTAACGGAGAATTTATGGAAACCTGGATGTATCTCAGTCAAGGTTTTGAAGTTGCAATGGTGCCGCAAAACCTGATTATTGCTTTAATTGGCTGCTTTGTCGGTACCATTGTTGGACTATTACCGGGGCTTGGGCCGATCAATGGCGTCGCGATTCTGCTGCCGCTGGCTTTCGCTTTAAAACTGCCTGCTGAATCTGCCCTGATCTTATTAGCAACCGTTTATATCGGTTGTGAGTATGGCGGGCGTATATCATCGATTCTACTGAATGTTCCCGGTGATGCCGCTGCCATTATGACCGCCCTGGATGGTTATCCAATGGCTAAACAAGGCCGTGCGGGCGTAGCGCTGTCTATTTCCGCGGTGAGCTCTTTCTGTGGTTCTTTACTGGCAATTTTCGGCATTATTCTATTTGCACCATTACTGGCGCAGTGGTCACTGGCTTTCGGCCCTGCTGAATATTTCGCACTTATGGTTTTTGCTATTGCTTGTCTGGGTAGCATGATGAGCCAGAATCCGCTGAAATCACTATTAGCAGCATTAATCGGATTAGGTCTGGCAACTGTCGGAGTAGACGCCAACACCGGGGTTTACCGTTTTACTTTCGACAATGTTCATCTGTCAGATGGTATTCAATTTATTGTTGTAGTAATAGGTCTGTTTTCTGTTAGCGAAATTCTGCTGATGTTAGAAAGCACCTCAACCGGCCAAACAATTATCCGCAAAACAGGCCGTTTGCTGTTTAATCGCAAGGAAGCGGCTGAATGCGCTATACCAACGCTTAGATCATCCCTTATCGGTTTCTTTGTCGGTATTTTGCCTGGCGCAGGAGCGACAATTGCCAGCGCAATTACCTATATGACCGAGAAGAAACTCAGTGGGAATAGTGACTCATTTGGTAAAGGCGATATTCGCGGCGTAGCAGCGCCAGAAGCGGCTAATAATGCTTCGGCCTGTGGCTCCTTTATTCCAATGCTAACATTAGGCGTGCCAGGTTCAGGTACCACTGCCGTTATGATGGGAGCATTAACGCTCTATAACATTACGCCAGGGCCAGGAATGTTTACTGAACAGCCGGATATCGTTTGGGGGTTAATTGCGGCTTTATTAATTGCCAATATTATCTTGCTGATTATGAATATCCCAATGATAGGCCTGTTTACACGGATGCTTACTATTCCGCTCTGGTTCCTTGTTCCCGCTATTGCCGCCGTTTCAGCGGTTGGCGTATATGCAATACACAGTACGACATTTGATCTTCTGTTAATGGTAGGGTTGGGCGTTTTCGGCTACATTCTGAGAAAAATGAATTTCCCAATGTCGCCATTAATCCTCGGTTTCGTACTGGGAGAAATGCTGGAACAAAATTTACGTCGCGCACTTTCTATCAGTAATGGAGAATTTAGCATTCTATGGAGTAGCACAATTACTCAGAGTTTATTGATACTGGCAGCATTGGTTCTGATTATTCCACCAATATTACGAATTATCCGTAAGCGCCGTATTCAACAAATGGCTACTGAAAACAAAGCGTAATAAGCAAAAGCCCATAATATTACAAAATCATAATTATCATAAAAATATTATGGGCTTTTCTACCACAATAAGAATATATTTCTGTATTCACATTATATTTCATACAAAATCAGAATTTAGCAAAATAGATTTGAATTTACTCTTATATATCCTATGTATTTCAAGATGCATCGCGACGGCAAGGGAGCGAATCCCCGGGAGCATAGCAAACTATGTGACCGGGGTGAGTGAGTGCAGCCAACAAAGAGGCAACTTGAAAGATGACGGGTATAAACGGATAATACAACACGCCAAGTTTACTGCGACATTAATAGTAAGAGTTACCTTTCGGTAAAGTACTATCTATAATCAAATACTATCTTTACCAAATCGTTGATTCAACACTCAAGACTACTGTTAAATAATTATTAAATGATGTTAAGTGTTCAATATTATTAACAATGGTCTTTTCTGTTGAAACACGTAAATAGGCGCATCATCTTACAACTTCCAGCATTTTATCGCCAAAGTCTCATACATCTTTCCTTCCTTATGTTAATAGGTAACAGAAGAGTTAATGATACGGACAACACACAATAGGAAGGTGACTCGCTATACGCAGTCACCTAAAATGCATCAAATAATGACCATTTCTGGTCCGAAATAATCTGTGATGGTGAGAATCAACCTAAATACTTACTCATCACCAAAGAAGCATTAGTACCACCGAAACCAAAACTATTGGACATCACCGTATTCAACTTTTGTTCAGTAGGTTTAGTAATGATATTCATGCCTGCCGCTTTATCATCAAGATCTTCAATGTTAATACTTGGTGCAATAAAACCATGCTCTAACATCAGTAGGCTATAAATCGCTTCGTGTACACCAGCAGCGCCCAGTGAATGGCCGGTCATCGCTTTTGTTGCAGAAATTGCCGGTGTTGTATCACCAAAGACTTCCCTGATCGCCTCCAACTCTTTCAAATCACCCGCAGGAGTAGAGGTACCGTGCGTATTCACATAATCAATGGAACCTTCCACACCTTGCAACGCCATATTCATACAACGAACCGCACCTTCGCCAGATGGAACAACCATATCTGCGCCATCCGATGTTGCACCATAACCAATAATTTCAGCGTATATGTGTGCGCCGCGAGCCAGTGCATGTTCTAATTCTTCCACAACAACAATACCGCCGCCGCCAGCAATAACAAAACCATCACGGCCCTTATCGTAAGTACGGGACGCTTTTTCCGGCGTTTCGTTGTACTTCGTTGAAAGTGCGCCCATTGCATCAAATTCACAGCTCATTTCCCAGCACAGCTCTTCACCACCACCGGCAAAAACAATATCTTGTTTTCCTAACTGAATAAGTTCAGCCGCATGACCAATGCAATGAGCAGAAGTAGAACATGCAGAACTGATAGAATAGTTTACCCCTTTGATTTTAAAGGGAGTTGCAAGGCAAGCTGACACACCGGAAGCCATCGCACGGGTTACTACATAAGGTCCCACACCACGCAAACCTCGAGCACGCATACCATCAGCAGCCGCAACCTGGCTATATGGAGAACCACCGCCAGAACCCACTACCAGTCCGCTACGAATATTGGAAACCTGATCATCAGTCAAGCCAGAATCTTTAATTGCCTCATCCATCGCCAGATAAGCATAAACAGAAGCATCGCTCATGAAACGCTGAATTTTTCGGTCTATTAACCCCGCGGTATCCAGTTTTACATTACCCCAGACATGGCTTCTCATTCCTATCTCTTTGAATTTCTCAGAAAAAATTATCCCGGAGCGGCCTTCTTTCAGAGATGCTAGTACTTCTTTCTGATTATTACCAATGCTGGAAACAATACCCAAGCCAGTGATTACTACACGCTTCATCAAATACCTCATTAACTATGTTTATCTGCGGGATTTCGATCTACTATAGTAGCACTTTAGCGTACACTTGTACGCTGAACAAGTCCGATCAGGATAAAATTACTAAGAAAAATTCATATTTTTAAAAATCCCAATATGTTTTCACATCAAAATAACCGTTAACTTTCATAGAATACAGTAAAAAATATCCCGATTTTAATAGATAAAAATAAGTTTCAGATAGGAATTATTTTGGTAAACAATAAGATCAAAAAACACTTTTAATTTCCATCGAAAATTTAATCTAAGGATAATAATATCAATGCAATACATATGAACTTATCAAGCATACAAATAATGATTAGTAGGCTTATATTTATATAGAAGTTGATATACCTGCTATTTTTATTAAGTTTCTTGCTAATTAGAAACAAATTTAATAACTGATAATAATAAGGATGAATAAAATTTTCATGAAATAAATCAATCCCTATGTTATATTACTGACTGAATTACGTAAAATACCTAAACTTACAGTAACAAATGTTTTAGAACAGAAAACTTTCTGACTTAATCAACCGATAAAGCCATTATTCACACAAAAAGTAATGGCAATTATGCTATACCCTATGGATTTCAAGATGCATCGCGGCGGCAAGGGAGTGAATCCCCGGGAGCATAGATAACTATGTGACCGGGGTGAGCGAGTGCAGCCAACAAAGAGGCAACTTTAAAGATAACGGGTATATGTCATATGCAAATGGTCGGTTCCTTGTAAGACCTAAGTAACTTTACCCAATAATCCTAATGGGGGTTAATAATGAGAGGACTTGGTTATCTTCTACTGAGCGTTGGTATTATATGGATCCTAGTGGCTTTTAATATGGATGCAAACATTTTATCACAATACAGCAACAAATCTAACAATATAGAGCCAATTTATTCACAACAAAATCATATCCTAATCGGTGCATTCATCACGCTTTATGGACTCATTATGATTATATCCAGTAAGAATCAGCGATTATTAGAGTCTATATACAGAAGTAATACTAAGGAGATTGCCGGGTTCAATTCAGAGGAAGTATTTATACCTATACAAAATTCAGATTACTTAAAACGGGCTAATAATTACCGCCATTATGATTTTATTGACAAATATTCAAATACCCTTGAAAAGAGAATAGTTGAATTTTGTAAGTTATGCTCATCCTATATTGAAGAAGTAAATCATAATGGCGGTGATAAAGAAGCGGCCAAGCGTAAAGTGATATCAATGATTGATACGATTTCCTCACATTTAAAAGAGAGACAATCAAAGGAATTTAAAAAATTATGTAAATTCCATATTCATTTATAAATACCAAACCTCGCTATTTTGGACTGCACCCCAAATGTTATACCCTATGGATTTCAAGATGCATCGCGACGGCAAGGGAGCGAATCCCCAGGAGCATAGGTAACTATGTGACTGGGGTGAGTGAGCGCAGCCAACAAAGAGGCGACTTGAAAGATGACGGGTATAGGTATAGACACTGGCTGATTAAGGTGCAGTTTTATGAAACAGAAACATTCCATATCAAAGCAAATGTCTCCTCAGTAATTCCCTTTGCTAAAGTCAATATTTCGTTCAGGTACACATAGGGAAAGATTGGTAACTCATATCGGCAACATATGAGTAAGTTTCGCAGTTTCCATCGGTACCTCCGTCTTAACGCTTTGAATACTGTCTATCCGGGTTAGATGTTCGGCATGGAAACGGCGATAAGAGTGTAGATCCTCAGTAACGATTCTCAGAAGCGCATCACATTCCCCTGCCATTAAGTGGCATTCCACAATTTCAGGCATTTCTTGAATAGCATCCGTGAAACTCTGAATTGTCTCTGCATCCTGAGCCTTGAGCCAAATCCGGGCAAACAATGAAAGACCAGCTCCGATCTTTGAGCCATCAAGAACAGCAACATAACGCTTAATAATCCCTGCTTCTTCCAACAACCGTACACGCCGCAAGCAAGGCGATGGAGATAAACCAACCTTCTTAGCTAATTCGACATTCTGGAGCCGACCATCACGTTGTAAGGCACGAAGAATACGTTTATCAATATTATCTAATTTCATTGGCATTCAATTCCATTAAAAATAAAAATTTATTATACAGATTTCAATATTAATAGAAAAAATGAAAAAATAGACACAAAATACTATAAAAATTAGCTTAAAATACCAATAATTATCTTTTTGTAGATTGATTATAGCGTTCTGCCTGCTCAACCTACTTGTTCTAATCCAGTAATTCAGATGTTCTTGTTAGATATTTATGGAGGAAAAATCATGCAGTTAGAAAATCTGCTAGTCTTCTCTGCTACGGTATTACCGTTAATTTGTACCCCTGGGCCAGATATCATGTTCGTGGCATCTCAAGGTCTATCAGCAGGAAAAAAAGCAGCCCTACGTGCCAATGCGGGGATCATCTCCGGCTATTGTCTGCATGGCATTCTCGGCGCTCTGGGCGTTACAGCTATTGTGGCAACTTCACCAATTCTGTTCGAAGCGATGCGTTGGGTCGGCGTTGTCTA
This sequence comes from Photorhabdus aballayi, assembly GCF_026153155.1. Lineage (NCBI taxonomy): Bacteria > Pseudomonadati > Pseudomonadota > Gammaproteobacteria > Enterobacterales > Morganellaceae > Photorhabdus > Photorhabdus aballayi. The sequence continues at coordinate 47,201 of NZ_JAPFCD010000009.1, forward strand.
CCTGATCTATTTAGCAGTTCAGATGTTTCGTTCAGCAATGCGCCCCGGAAAAATAATTTTATCATCCTCACCGGCTAAGACCTTGCTGACCAAAGGTTTTCTGACCAGCTTCCTCAACCCCAAGGGGTTGCTGGTCTACTTTGCTATCCTGCCAAACTTCATCATCGCGGACGACAACTATACGCTCCAATCTATCATTCTTTCAGTCACTTTCATCAGTACCTGTGCTCTCATTTACGGATTAATCGGTGTCATCATCGCTAACATGGGTCAAAAAGGCTCATTTAGCGATCGTCGCCGTCGCTGGGTTGAAGGAATTGCCGCTGGGCTTTTGTGTTTGGCTGCCGGCCACTTAGCCAAGAACTGAACAGCAAGTTTATTAATATGATACCCGATAATATTCAGCATCTATCCGAGCATAGGTGCTGACCGCTAATCAACTCACTATATTTCCTATCTTTTCTTCTGTCTGGTGGTACATCAAGCTTAACCTCGTTAAAATCGCATTATTATCAGTAATATTGCAGGCATTACCGTGAAAAATTCTGCTATTTGTACCGCAACCTTAAGTTGGAATGATCAAGGTACTCCAGTTTCAACACAGTTTGATGACGTTTATTTCTCAAATCAGGATGGGTTGGAAGAAACTCGTTATGTATTCCTTAATGGCAACCACTTCCCCCAACGATTCAGCACCCATTCCCGTTCTAACTGTGTAATCGCGGAAACCGGCTTCGGAACCGGACTGAATTTTCTGACGCTCTGGCAATCATTTGATGCATTTCGACAGCAAAATCCTGATGCGCCATTGAAACGTCTGCATTTCATCAGTTTCGAGAAGTATCCACTGAAAACCAACGACTTAAAAGCCGCTCATCAACGCTGGCCTGAGCTTGAAATTTTTTCGCAGCAACTCTGCCAGCAATGGCCTCAACCACTGGCAGGCTGTCATCGATTGATTATGGCAAACGGCGCCGTCACACTGGATTTATGGTTTGGTGATGTCAATGATCTGTTACCAACAATGGATTCCAGTCTTCACGGCAAAATAGATGCCTGGTTTTTAGATGGCTTTGCTCCTGCCAAAAACCCACAAATGTGGAGTGAACAGTTGTTTGCTGCAATGGGGCGATTTGCTCACCCAGAAGGCACTTTTGCAACCTTTACTTCTGCGGGTATCGTCCGTCGTGGTTTACAACAAGCCGGTTTTGATGTCAGTAAAGTCAAAGGATTTGGCCGCAAAAGAGAAATGCTGACTGGGGTTCTGGCAACTCAGAAGTATCAGCCATTACCTGAACCTTGGTTTGCCCGGCCGTCAGCAAGCCACGCCAATGATATCGCTATTATCGGCGGCGGGATTGCCAGTATTCTCACCGCGCTTGCGCTATTGCGTCGTGGAGCGCAGGTGACTCTTTATTGTCAAGATGCAGCCCCAGCACAAGGTGCGTCTGGTAATCGCCAGGGAGCACTTTATCCGCTACTGAACGGCAGTCATAACGGACTCGAAAAGTTCTTTACCTCTGCATTTACCTTTGCTCGCCGCCAGTATGAGCAATTATCAGCGCAGGGGATTGATTTCGACCATCAATGGTGTGGTGTCAGCCAGCTTGCTTATGATGAAAAAAGTAGCAGGAAAATTGAGAAAATGTTGGCAACAGAATGGCCGAGTGAATTTGCTATTGGTATGAACTGCCACCAGTTGAGTGAAAAATGTGGGCTGGACATTCACCACCACGGCATTCACTATCCGCAAGGCGGATGGCTATGTCCGGCTGAACTTACCAAGGCAGCAACCGAATTAGCGCAACAGCAAGGCATGCTCTGTCGCTTCAATCATCAAATTACTGCCCTTAACCACAACCAGCATGGTTGGCAACTGCATTTGATGCATCAAGGGCAATCACTAAACGCACATCATAAAACAGTAGTGATTGCTAACGGTCATTATCTACCCCAGTTTGAACAAACCGAGAAACTGCCGGTAACGGCTGTGCGTGGTCAAGTCAGCCACATCCCAACCACAACTGATCTAAGTCAATTGCAAAATGTACTTTGCTACGATGGTTATATGACACCGGCTAATCCAGCCAATCAACACCACTGTATCGGCGCTAGTTACCAACGTCATCGGCTTGATAGTGAATATTCTGAAGCAGAACAACAAGAGAACCGAGATCGATTGCTAAAATGTTTACCTGATGCCGAATGGGTAAATCAGGTTGATGTTTCTACTAAACAATCCCGTCAAGCTATTCGCTGCGTTATTCGTGACCATATGCCAATGGTAGGAAATGTACCGGATCTCAATAAAATAATGACAGATTATCAAAATCTGCCAGAAAAAATCCGCACAGGGAACCCCATCGCAGATGCACCCTGTTATTCCAATCTGTTTGTTATCGGGGCATTAGGTTCCCGTGGATTATGTTCTGCGCCACTCAGCGCAGAAATCCTTGCAGGGCAGATCTTTGATGAGCCATTACCTCTGGATAATGAAACACTAGCAGCTCTTCACCCAAACCGTTTTTGGATCAGAAAACTACTAAAAGGCCGTAAATTGAAAATTGAAAAGCCATTAAGGAACTGCACTGCCAAATGTTAGATATTCATATGAATTTTGGTAGCACAGTTCGTTTTCTGTCCCTTAATAAAATTATTGAGCTTTAGCATTATCCAATAGGCGCTGCCAGGTATTAAGAACAAGAACCTGATCCGGTGGCGCCAATTCTCCCGCTTTAATCGCATTTTGGATACTTTCTTCAACACGGTTATGAAGCTGTTCAGCCGTATGCGCACCTTCCTGCTCCAATTCTGCTACCGCTAAAGTGAGATGCCCGCGGAGATAACCACCAGCAAACAATTCATCATCACTGGCATGATCTACCATGTCATCAATTTGCGCCAAAATACGCGTTTCAAACTCAGCGAGCATTATTTTTCTTTCCTCAAAATTCAGTATTCAATCTGCGAATATATCTTCCGGATAGGGAAAATGTTCCGCTTTCAATGGGGGCGTATTGTAGAACGAGTGCAACCCCTGAATAAAGCACCCCGCTCTCGTGGGTATCCCCTGCGCCAGATAGTCCATGACCTGAGCATGAACTTTACGCTGAAAAGCTAATCTGTCAGGCTCCAAATCCCCTTCAAGGTTGTCACAACTGACATTGAACGGAAAACCTGCCGCAGTACAAAACAACCAATCAAGTGCCTGTGGTTTAATTTCTACTTTTTCAAATTCATTTTGCGTCTGTGCATCACGCCCATCCGGGCAATACCAGTAACCAAAATCCACTAGTTTACGGCGCTCTTTACCCGCAATGCACCAATGCGCAATTTCATGTAATGCGCTAGCATAGAAACCATGAGCAAACACAATCCGGTTATAGGGAACTTCTTCATCTGCCGGCAGGTAAATAGGTTCGTTATCACCTTTGACTAAATGGGTGTTGTATTCATCACCGAAACAGCGATTAAAAATATCAATAAGTTGTTGATAGTTATGCGTTATCATGAATTAAAAACAAAATCCTGAATCAGAAATAAAATGCCAACCAGCTACGGATCGTATCGCCGTGATTATCATTCAGTAATTTAATACTCATCAAAAAAGAGATAATGACAATCATAGGACGAATCAGTTTTTGCCCGTGAGTCAAAACTAAACTTGCGCCTAACCGCGCGCCAATCACCTGTCCTACCAACATCACAAGGCCCAATACCCACAAAACTTGACCGCCAAGGATAAAAAGCGCCAGTGAACCTATATTAGAAGCAAAGTTCAGTACCTTAGCATGCGCGGTGGATTTCGCCAGGTTATAGCCGCACAACAAGACATAAGCCAACGCATAAAATGAGCCAACACCGGGGCCAAATATACCATCATATAAACCAAGCCCACTCCCGATAAGCAAGGCAAATACCACAGGCGTCAGGCGACGATGGCGATCTTCCATACCAATGGCTGGCGTTAGAAGGAAATAAAGACCAATGATAATAACCAGAACTGGTAATAGCTGGCAGAGAAAATCCGGCTTTATAAACTGGACAATAATCGCACCAGCCATTGAACCAAGTAATGTCATCAGTATGGCAAAGCGTTGAGATTTTAGATCAACCTCACCATAACGAACAAAATAGAGGCTGGCAGAGAAGGAACCTCCCACTGCCTGCAACTTGTTTGTCGCTAACGCCTGCACCGGCGAAACACCAACGGATAACAGTGCCGGGATAGTTAGTAAACCGCCGCCGCCAGAAATTGAGTCAATAAATCCAGCCATCACTGCAACCAGAAAGAGCAGAAGGTAAACTTCCGCACCTAATGACAATAACCAGTCCATATTTCATCCCATCAAAAGAAACCGCTTATCAGCATTAAGCCACCCATTTCAGTCTCTGGGATTTTCAAGGCTAGCTTCATTCTCAAATTCACCAGCGAGGAAGGCTGGATTCAACATCAGCACACTGCGCCCTCTGGCGTAATAGGTGATCCATCAGCACAATCGCCATCATAGCTTCTGCAATCGGTACAGCACGGATACCAACACAGGGATCATGGCGGCCACGAGTGACCATTTCCACCTCTTCACCCTGACGGTTAATCGTTTTACCCGGCACCATAATGCTGGAAGTTGGCTTCAACGCAATATGAGCAATAATTGGCTGACTGCTGCTAATACCTCCCAGAATTCCTCCCGCATGATTACTGGTGAATCCCCGAGCTGTCATTTCGTCCCTGTTTTCGCTGCCACGTAAATTAATAACACCGAAACCATCACCCATTTCGACACCTTTTACTGCGTTAATACTCATCAGCGCATGAGCAATATCAGCATCAAGACGGTCGAAAACCGGTTCTCCCAAACCAGCCGGAACATTCTCCGCGACAACCGTCACTTTCGCGCCAATAGAATCCCCCGCTTTTTTCAGTTCACGCATCAAAGCATCAAGCTGTTCAAGTTTGGTTTCATCAGGACTGAAAAATGGGTTTTGTTCCACCTGTTCCCAATCTTTCAATTGGCAATGGATATTTCCCATCTGGGTCAAGCAGGCACGGACACGAATACCATATTTATCCAACAAATATTTTTTCGCTATTGCACCTGCTGCAACACGCATCGCCGTTTCGCGTGCAGAAGAGCGACCGCCGCCACGATAGTCGCGGATACCGTATTTTTGTTCATAAGTGTAATCAGCATGGCCTGGACGAAATACATCTTTAATAGCGCTGTAGTCCTGAGAACGCTGGTCAGTATTTTCAATGAGTAAACCGATACTGGCGCCAGTAGTTACCCCTTCAAATACCCCCGAAAGAATGCGAACCTGATCCGGCTCACGGCGCTGCGTTGTATAACGGGAAGTTCCCGGACGACGCCTGTCTAAATCAACTTGCAAATCGGCTTCTGTGATTGCAATGCCCGGCGGCACACCATCGACAATACATCCCAACGCCAAACCGTGAGATTCGCCAAAAGTGGTGACCCGGAAAAATTGCCCGATACTATTTCCCGCCATCCCAGTTCCTTCCTATTAATCGTTCTTTATATTTGACTCTGCCCGTTTTGCATTATTACCGCAGCTACAGCCTATGCAATTATTCAATCTTTGAATAAGCGAAAATGTTCGTGATGTTCAACCAACTGTTGACGTGTCAACATAAATACGCCGTCACCACCATATTCAAATTCCAACCAGGTAAATGGCACATCAGGATATTGTTCAATCAAATGCACCATACTGTTGCCAACCTCACAAATCAACACGCCTCGTTCGGTGAGAAAATCTGGAGCAGTCGCCAGAATACGGCGTGCCAGTTTCAAACCATCCGAACCTGCCGCCAAACCTAATTCAGGCTCACGGCGAAACTCTTCCGGCAAATCGCTCATATCCTCGGCATCGACATAAGGCGGATTTGTGACAATAAGATCGTACTTAACCGGCGGCATATCGCGGAATAGATCAGAACGAATCGGAATGACCCGGTGGTCAAGGTTGTGATTCTGAATATTCTGTTCAGTTACAGCCAGCACATCTGCGGAAATATCCACAGCATCTATTTCTGCTTCCGGGAAAACATATGCACAAGCAATGGCAATACAACCACTACCCGTGCAGAGATCAAGAATATTGGCGGGCTGGTCGGTGATCAATCCTGCAAATTCATTATTAATTAATTCACCAATCGGTGAACGAGGAACCAAAACCCGTTCATCAACATAAAATTCATGACCACAAAACCAGGCTCTGTTAGTCAAATAAGCAACGGGAATACGCTCATTAATACGGCGCAGTACTCGTTCGACAATACGATGACGTTCAGTCGATGTCAGTCGCGTGGTTAGCATCTCTTGTGGGATATCCAGCGGCAAAAACAGTGAGGGAAGAACCAGTTGCAGCGCCTCATCCCAAGGATTATCTGTACCGTGCCCGTAATAAATATTCGCCGCATTAAACCGGCTAACAGACCAGCGCAACATATCCTGAATGGTATATAACTCAGCTACTGCCTCATCGATAAAAATCTTGTCCAAAATCACCTCCAGCCCTGCAAATTCATTAGCCTGCTAGTTTGCCACGATCATTGAAACAAATCAGCTTTATATCAGGCTAATGACATAGAATTTTAAGCGATAATGTTCAGCAAACAGTGAATTAAGAAATGACCATTAAACAAGGCAGCACAAATGTTTTATTGCAGATTTTTAATTAATCTTCAACACAAACCGTCTTATTCAGCAACAAGACGGTTTGGTTTCTACATATTTAACACTGTGTTTCTCTGGCTGATTGAGCGCTCACAATAATGACATTTTTTCGTATCCATAGATAATAGGCGGATGTTAACAGCATGATCCATACTCCTCCCACATAGAACGCAATTCGTGTCTGCGGAAAGTAACTGAGAACAGCAATAACAAATATCATAAAAATAATGGTCAGAATCGGCGCCACAGGCCACATCGGTACTGGGAATTGTAATTTCTGTACTTCTCCCGGCGACATTTTTCTGCGCATAGCAAATTGAGAGAGCAAAATCATTAACCAGACCCACACGGTGGCAAAAGTCGCAATTGAAGCAACAATGACGAATACCTGTTTAGGGAGCAAGTAATTGAGAACCACTGCACACAATAGTGCCAGCGTCATAACCATGATCGTCACCCAAGGCACCCCGTTACGGCTTAAATGCATAAATTTTTTATGCGCTAATCCTTTCTCAGCCATACCGTACATCATACGACCAGCACCAAAAATATCGCTATTAATGGCCGAAATTGCCGCCGTAATAACGACAATATTCAGAATATTGGCCGCCGAATCAATACCTAACCCCTGAAATATTGCGACAAATGGACTCCCTTCTTGACCGATACTGCTCCAAGGGTAAATTGCCATTAATACAAAAATAGTGAGTACATAAAACAGAAGAATACGAAACGGAATAGAGTTAATCGCTTGCGGGATCACTTTCGCCGGATTTTTAGCCTCACTGGATGTAATACCGATGATTTCAATGCCACCGAAAGCAAACATCACAACAGCCAGAGACTCAATAATGCCACCCAGCCCATTCGGCATAAACCCGCCGTGTCGCCACAGATTTTGAACTCCTGTTGCCTGAAAATGGCCGCTAAAACCAAACAGAATAATACCTACTCCGGCAATAATCATGGCGCTGATCGCGGCAACTTTCAGAATCGATAACCAGAATTCCATTTCGCCAAATACTTTGACTTTACAAAGATTGAGTGCGCCAATAATGAAAATAATGCTAAGTACCCATATCCAACGCGGCACTTCCGGGTACCATAGCCCCATATAAATGCCAAAAGCCGTCACATCCGCCAGACAAACGATGATCATTTCGAAAGTATAAGTCCAGCCGGTAATAAATCCGGGTAACGGGCCTAAATATTGATGAGCGTAACTAGCGAAAGAGCCGGCATCCGGTCTGTGGACCGCCATTTCTCCTAAAGCGCGCATAACCATAAAGACAGCAGCGCCGCCCACTAAATAAGCTAATAATACTGCCGGACCAGCCATGTTTATTGCTTCAGCAGAACCATAAAAAAGACCTGTACCAATCGCCGAACCCAACGCCATAAACCGGATATGGCGTGCGTTGAGTCCTCGCTCTAGTTGTAATGAGGCTTGCATAATTTACCCTCTTATCTTTTATTATTGGGTTTTATGAGAAAGATAGATGTGACAATCAGGCCGGTCAGGCGCCGGCCGTTGGTTTATTTTTTAACGGTTATTTTTACTCTGTAATATCTGTCCAGAAGGAAGTAATGAGGAGAGATGTTGCTCGGCTAATAATTTCACAGCAGCATCAATATCAGGCGCAAAGAAACGATCCTGATCGTAATAATCTACCTTCGCTCGCAGGATACCCCGCGCTTTTTCCAGAATCGGACTGCTTTTCAGGCCATTGCGGAAATCAATTCCCTGACAGGCAGATAACCATTCAATTGCCAAAATACCCCGGGCATTCTCTGCCATTTCCCATAAACGACGCCCAGCAGCCGGCGCCATTGATACATGATCTTCCTGATTGGCCGAAGTCGGTAAACTGTCAACACTCGCCGGGTGCGCCAACGCTTTATTTTCACTGGCGAGCGCCGCCGCCGTTACCTGTGCAATCATAAAACCTGAATTCACACCACCATTCTCAACCAGAAAAGGCGGAAGCTGTGACATGTGAGAATCCATCAACAACGCAATACGTCGTTCTGACAATGCGCCTATCTCCGCCAATACCAGAGCCAAATTATCAGATGCCATTGCAACAGGTTCAGCATGGAAGTTACCACCGGAAATCACCTCTCCCTGCTCAGCAAACACCAATGGGTTATCAGATACGGCATTAGCTTCAGTCAGAATAACATCAGCAGCATGGCGCAACTGAGTCAGGCAAGCGCCCATAACTTGCGGCTGGCAACGTAATGAATAAGGGTCCTGTACCTTGGGACAATTGATATGAGAATCTGATAGTTCGCTATTCTCTTCTAATACATGACGATACAATGCGGCAACATCGATCTGCCCCTGTTGCCCCCGTACCGCATGTACACGGGCATCAAATGGTTTGCGGGAACCCAATGCCGCCTCTACGGATAAAGAACCGCAAACTATCGCTGCCGCCAGCAGATCTTCTGCCTCAAACAACCCGCGTAACGCAAAAGCAGTAGATACTTGTGTTCCATTGAGCAACGCCAAACCTTCTTTAGCCGCTAATGTAATGGGTTGTAAATTGGCTTTTGCCAGCGCTTCTTGAGCTGGCAGCCATTGACCCTGATAACGTGCTTGCCCTTCCCCAAGTAATAACAGGCTCATATGTGCCAACGGCGCTAAATCACCAGAAGCCCCCACCGATCCTTTACAAGGAATATGAGGATAAATTTCCGCATTGACTAACGCGATTAATGCCTGAATAACTGCAAGACGAATGCCGGAGTAACCACGGGAAAGACTGTTAATCTTCAATACCATGATCAACCGGGTCATATTATCGTCCAACGCTTCACCGACCCCAGCAGCATGAGAGACAACCAGCGAACGCTGTAGTTTTTCTAAATCATCTTCTTCAATCCGTGTACTGGCTAATAGTCCGAACCCGGTATTAATTCCATAGGCAGTGCGATTTTCAGCAAGAATCTCATTAACACACTCCACGCTGTGTTCAATAGCAGGAAAAATCTGGCTATCAAGAGCAATTTTTACCGGTTGTAAATAAACCTGACGTAATTCATTAAAAGTCAATTTGCCTGGATAAATAGTTAGCTGCTTCATAATGTTCCTTATTTTGTATTAAGCATCGGCAAGTCTAATCCTTGCTCTTTGGCACAATGGATAGCGATTTCATAACCTGCATCAGCATGACGCATAACCCCTGTAGCCGGATCGTTATGCAGCACCCGAGCTATACGCTCTGCGGCTTCGTCGGTTCCATCACAAACAATCACCATACCGGCATGTTGTGAAAAACCCATGCCGACGCCACCGCCATGATGCAGAGAAACCCAAGTCGCACCACTAGCAGTGTTCAGTAAGGCATTTAACAACGGCCAGTCCGAAACGGCATCTGAGCCATCACACATAGATTCGGTTTCGCGGTTCGGACTCGCGACAGAACCGGAATCCAGATGGTCACGACCAATAACAATTGGCGCAGAAAGTTCGCCACTACGTACCATTTCGTTAAAAGCCAACCCTAGCTTGGCTCGTTGCCCTAAACCAACCCAACAGATACGAGCCGGTAATCCCTGAAAGCTGATGCGTTCCCTTGCCATATCCAGCCAGTGATGCAAATGTTGATCATCGGGGAGCAATTCTTTGACTTTGGCATCAGTCTTATAGATATCCTGTGGATCACCGGAAAGCGCTACCCAGCGGAAGGGCCCAATACCACGGCAAAACAACGGGCGAATATAGGCAGGAACAAAACCGGGAAAATCGAAAGCATCTTCTACACCGACTTCATATGCCATTTGGCGAATATTGTTGCCGTAATCAAAAACAGGAATGCCTTGCTGCTGGAAAATCAACATCGCCTTAACATGTTCCATCATTGAAGATTTTGCCGCTTTGATAACCTCTTCCGGTGCTGAAATAGCACGCTGGCGATATTCTTCCCAACTCCAGTTTTTCGGCAGATAGCCATTGAGAGGATCATGTGCGCTTGTCTGGTCAGTGACCAAATCCGGGCGTACACCACGACGGACTAATTCAGGCAAGATTTCAGCCGCATTACCGCACAGTGCGATAGAGATGGCTTTACCTTCCTGAGTGTATTTCTCGATCCGAGCCAGCGCATCATCCAGATCTTTTGCTTGTTCATCGACATAACCAGTTCGCAGGCGGAAATCAATCCTGCTTTGCTGACATTCAATATTCAGCGAACATGCTCCGGCCAATGTTGCAGCCAGCGGTTGTGCTCCTCCCATACCACCCAAACCAGCAGTTAACACCCAACGGCCCTGTAAATTACCGTTATAATGCTGGCGGCCAGCTTCCACAAACGTTTCATAGGTGCCTTGAACAATCCCCTGACTGCCAATGTAAATCCAGCTACCCGCCGTCATTTGGCCGTACATAGCCAGCCCTTTAGCATCCAACTCGTTGAAATGTTCCCAATTAGCCCAGTGCGGTACTAAATTCGAATTTGCAATGAGTACTCGCGGAGCGTTGCTATGGGTTTTAAATACCCCAACTGGCTTGCCCGATTGGATTAACAACGTTTCATCGTCTTCCAGCTTTTTTAATGTTTCAACAATCTTGTCATAACATTCCCAATCTCTGGCAGCCCGGCCAATACCGCCATACACCACCAGTTCATGAGGGTTTTCAGCAACTTCTGGATCAAGATTATTCATTAACATGCGCAGAGGAGCTTCGGTTAACCAACTTTTGGCTGTTAATTGTGTTCCTCTGGGCGCCCGAATACCGACATTACGAAATTTACTATTTTGGGCGGTCACGGTCTGGCTCCTTTTGCCTTTTGTCTTCGGATATTTGTTAAATGTATAGTTGTATATACATGTATATTCAATAGGCCAAACCATTAGTTAAAATAACATATTTATGGGTTTATTATTTTTATTTTCTTATGAATCAATTTGTTAATATTATTTCTTGCCAATTATCAAGGAATAATATTTTTCTTATTTTTGTGTTTACAATCACAAATTATTTACATTAATTTTACAAAAATATGATTTAAGGAAGGAAAGGTTTTTCTAGTGGTTCGTCGCATCTGGATAAGAAGCAAGAGCAGGCAGTCCTCAATACGCTGGTTCAGATAGCCGGTTGTCGCTGGGAAATTGAGTGTGGTTTTGAGAAAACGAAAGGAGAATGTGGATTGGATCATGACGAAGTTCAACAATGGAAGAGCAGGTATCGACATATTGCCTTATCATATGGTGCATGCGGTTCTACAGATATAGAAGAAAATGACGGCATTACCTTGTCAGGAATTAAGAATTACATTGTCTGTATTTTATTCAATCTTAGCCACTGAGAAAAGTTTTTAGGGTTCCCTTTCAAAGTACATAGTATCTGCTCTCAAAAAGAGAGTATAAGCTCATAACTACTTCCTCAGATTAATTGATTTATTCTTTATTTGTGATTAAAAAATATTAGCGATCTTGCCCTGATTAAAAAGCTTGTTATACAATACAGACATCAATTCAAATGACAATCATTATTGCATCGCAAAAATCATGATTATAGTATGATAAATAAAGATAATAATAATTTCCGCAAGTAAATTTAATAAAAATAAGGTTGGTGACAAATATGTGATCTTGAGTATATAGGAAATTAATAGAAAGTGAATCATTAGACAATAAATACTATATTAACTATTTTTTCATGAGGAAGAGTGTTGAAAGATTGCGAGATTATCTGTAGTGGCACTATGATAGATTATGCCAATGCCTATTAAATTAAGACTGAAACATAAATAATTTAAAGCCAGGCAAGTAATGAAATCTACTCATTCGTACTATACCCTACAAATAACTTGCAGGCGGAATACATTCGTATAATTTACTATGAGAACATCTGAGGGTTCATCGGATTCGAACTTATATAGTCTTCATCCTTCTCAGGAAGATGTGTTTTACGAACAAATGCTTTATGAGAATAGTCCAATACACAGTCTCGGCTGGTATACATTGATAGAAAACAATGTTGATATAGTTATTTTGCAGAAAGTGTGTAATTTACTATATCAACACATTGATATGTTACGTTTACGTATATCAATCAATTCTAATAATGAAGCTATTCAATATATTCAAGATCAGAGTTCGCCAGAATTAATCAAGTGCCACGATGTTTCCATGCAGCTTGATCCTGAAAAGAAAGCATATCTTTGGATGAAGCAACAAGTCGGTATTCCTATCGATTATTTAAAGGAAACTCCATATCAGATTACACTAATTCGCTTAGATAATGAAAAATACTACTTTTTCACCAAATTCCATCACATTATGATTGATGGTGTCGGATTATATCGACTTCATGAGTATGTCCATAAATTATACAAATGTCTTGAAGATGGAACATCTACCGCATGGTTGTCAGAAATTCCACAATATTTAACTACAATAATCAAGTCGAGAAAATATCTCAATAGCACTCAGTATGAAAAAGATAAGAGTTATTGGTTTGATTTTCTGAAACAAAAAGCAATACATCAATTAACACCTTGCTATCAAAATACAGGCAGTGATCATGGTACGTTAATATTACCTCTTCCAATTAAAGAAGATTTGCGTACTTTTTGTAGAGAATACAAAACTAATCTGCTTTTCATTTTTTCGAGTCTGGTCAGCATTATTATGGCTGAGCTTACAGGACAACAAGAGCTAGTTTTTAACACAATCACACATGGAAGAGAGGGAAAATCAGAAAAATATGTTGTTGGGATGCATGCAAATATGTATCCGGCGCACTGTCATATTTCCCATGCGGCTAGTGTGATTGAACAGATTAAATTAACAGAATCCGCACTAAAAAAGAGTTATTACCACGGTAAATTTCCTCAATCTCACCTTGCTCGAATCGCTCATAAACATAAGCTCTCTTTACCCAATATATCTATTTTCTATGAACGTTTTTCTGAGTCAGATCTCGAAGTCACCGAAAATCAGCACTATCATATAGATGGTGAATTTAATATTTATCCTATCGTCTTTAGATTAAAAGACTATGGATATGCTCAGGAACTAAAAATAACGATAGATTATCTGCGGAAATATTTTAGTGGGCAGGATGTCAATAGAATACTTGAACGATTACAAAACCTATTTATTACCTTACTCAACAACCCTGCATCAATAGTCAGTGAATTACCTATTTTACTAAAACAGGAGCGCCATACATTACTGCATACTTGGAACCAGCCCAATATATCTTATCCGCAAGACCGTACTCTCCAGCAGCAATTTGAAGCTCAGGCAGCAGCCAGACCAGACAACGTGGCATTGGTGTTTGAAGGGAAAACACTGACTTATCGCCAGCTAAACGAACGGGCTAACCAATTGGCCGCTGTGATCCGCGAACAGTATCAACAACAGCGCAATAAACCCATGCCTGCCGATACGCTGGCGGCTTTGTATCTGGATCGTAGTCTGGAAATGGTAATCAGCATTCTGGCAGTGCTGAAAGCCGGGGGAGCCTATGTACCCATTTCTCCAGAATATCCGCCGGAGCGAGTCCGGTTTATTTTAGAAGACACCGCATCCCCCTGTGTGTTGGCTCAACAGCGATATCTGACAACGCTGAGGGAATATACGCAGACACAAACTAAACAGCCAGCATTAATAGCTGTGGATGATCGGACAGTGGCAGAAAATCTATCAACAGAGAATCCGGTCCCCATCAACGGAGCCACAGATCTGGCATACGTTATCTATACTTCAGGCACAACCGGACAACCAAAAGGCGTGTTGCAGACACACCATAATGTTGTGCGTTTATTCGCAACCACTCAGGGAGATTATCAATTTGATCAAAATGATACTTGGGTGCTGTACCATGCTTACACATTTGATTTCAGTGTCTGGGAATTATGGGGCGCATTGCTTTATGGCGGACGTCTGATTATTCCAACAGTAGAATGTACGAAGGATTTTGGCAGATTCAGTCGCCTCTGTTCAGATCAGAAAGTTACTGTATTAAACCAGACTCCCGGGGCATTTTATGCCTTTATTGATACGTCATTGAATATTGGCGCCGAATTTCCCCATCTTCGCTACGTGATTTTTGGTGGAGATAAACTGAATCCGGTTCAATTGAAACCTTGGTGGAATCATTATGGCGATCAATCTCCCGCTCTCGTCAATATGTATGGAATAACCGAAACAACCGTACATGTTACCTACAAGAAATTAACCCAAGACGACGCCACAGCAGTATCTTGCATTGGACGGCCATTAAATGACATGTATGCCTATGTCTTGAATCACTCCAGGAATCTTGTACCTATTGGCGCCCCCGGAGAGCTTTACATCGGAGGCGCTGGGCTAGCACGAGGATATTTAAACCGGCCTGAATTGACGGCCGAACGTTTTGTAGAGAATCCATTTGCCACAAATGAAGATAAAGAACGCGGTTACACCCGCCTGTATAAAACCGGCGATTTGGTGCGCTGGCAGCCGGATGGCAATCTGGAATATCTGGGGCGCAATGATTTTCAGGTCACAATCCGCGGTTACCGCATTGAGCTAGGAGAAATTGAAACTGCACTCGCTTTGCACCCACAGGTAAAACAGGCCGTGGTGATTGATCGCGAATATGAGAGTAATAAAGCACTGGCGGCGTATCTGGTGACGGAAGGGGAACTCTCAAACGATGAACTCGTCAGGCACTTATCTTCCCACCTGCCGGACTATATGATGCCGGCCAGCTTTACCCACATTGAGTCCGTTCCCCTAACCCTGAACGGCAAACTGGATCGACGGTCATTGCCGGAACCGGTCTGGGGAAATAAAGAGGAATACGTGGCGCCCGGCAATGCACTGGAAACCCAACTGTGTGCCATTTGGCAGGAAGTGTTAGGTCTGGAGCGGGTGGGCATTGAGGATAATTTCTTCCGCATCGGGGGCAACTCCCTGACGGCAATTAAGCTGACCGCCGCCATCCGCCGCATGCTGGCAACCGAAGTCTCACTGGCGCAGTTGTTTACGCTGAAAACTATCGCGGGCCTGGCAACCCAGATGGAACAGCAGACTTATACGGTTATCCCTCATCTGGCGCAGGAGCGCTATCCCTTATCGTTTGCCCAGGAACGGATGCTATTTATCGAGCAGTTTGAACAAGGTTCCGATACCTACCATATCCCCCATCTGGTTGAGCTGGATAATGATGCCTGTCTGCCCCGGTTGGAAACCGCCATTAACCGACTGGCTGAACGCCATGCTGTCATGAAGATGGTGTACCGCAACGATGATGATGGACAAATTTACCCGCAGAAGCTGGACAAGAATTTGGTTATCCAGTCCCAGTCCTGTGAAAATACTGACACATTTTTGAACACAGTTCGTGCTGAAATAGCCACCCCGTTTGATTTGACCGCAGAACCCAGCCTGCGCCTGTGCCACTATCAGCTTCCCGACCGGCGCTACTTATTAATGCTATGGCATCACATCGCCATTGACGGCTGGTCGATCGATATCTTTATGGCTGAACTGGCGGAGATTTACCACTCCTTACGGGAAGGCCGTGACAGCTTGCTCCCCCCGCTGGAGATTACCTACGGCGATTACGCCGCCTGGCAACGGAGCTATTTACAGGGCGACGTCCGTGAACGCCAGCTGGCTTACTGGCGGCAGGCGCTGGCTGGTTATGAATCACTGGTCTTACCCACCGATTATCCCAGACCCACACGAGTGAATTATCAGGGACGGGATTTCAAGTTTGTGCTGAACACCCGGCTGTCTGAACAGTTAAGGAACCTGGCAAAAGCACAGGAAACCACCCTGTACACCGTGTTGCTCAGTGCCTTTTATATCACGCTGGCAAAATTGTCCGGGCAAAACGATATCGTCCTGGGGACACCGACGGATAACCGCCACCATGTCCAAACCCAATCCCTAATCGGGATGTTGGTCAACTCACTGGCCTTAAGGCTACCACTTCAACAAACCGTCAGTGTGGAAGAATTGATTAAACAGACCCATCAGCGGGTAACGGAAGCCAAGACCCATCAGGACATGCCGTTTGAACAACTGGTTGAAGCACTGGATATTGAGCGTGACACCGCCCGCCATCCGATCTTTCAGATAATGTTCGGGTTGCAGAACTTCGGAGAAAATCCGCCAGACAATCGTCTGCCGTTCAGACCGGTGACACTGGATGAGCCGTTATACAGTCCGGCCAAGTTTGACCTGAGTCTGTTTTTATCTGATGGACAAACCAATATTACCGGTTGTCTGAACTACGCCGTCAGCCTGTTTGCTGAGGCCACTATCGTAAGAGTGGCAGGTATTTATCAACGGGTGCTGGCCGCATTCGTGGCAGACCGGACACAATCGCTGTCTGGAATTAACATCCTGTCTGCCCAAGAGCGCCATACCCTGCTACACCACTGGAATCAGACCGATGCGCCTTACCCGCAGGATAAAACCCTGCCACAACTGTTTGAAGCCCAGGTGGAAAAAACACCGGATAACGTGGCGCTGGTGTTTGAAGGCGAATCCCTCACCTACCGCCAGCTTAACGAACGGGCAAACCAGCTGGCTTATGCTATCCGTGAACGTTGTCAGCAACACCATAATATTCCTCTGCAAGCTGATACCCCCATAGCCCTCTACCTCGACCGCAGTCTGGACATGGTCATCAGTATTCTGGCAGCGCTGAAAGCCGGGGGCGCTTATGTGCCTATTTCACCGCAATATCCACCAGAGCGAGTCCAGTTTATTCTGGCTGACACGGCGACTTCCTGCATATTGACCCAACAGCGACACGTGATAACGCTAACGACATACAGTCAACCACTCGTGGAACAACCGATACTGATAGCAACCGATGACCCGACAATCACCACAAGCCAGTCCGTGGACAATCCGGCATCGATAAACACATCCTCGGATTTGGCCTATATCATCTATACCTCAGGCACTACCGGCCAACCGAAAGGGGTCATGATTGAACACAAAAATGTGGCTCATCTGGCGGCGGCACAGGCTGAAATTTTTGATGCCGCCAAGAGAAAAAAAGCCTTAATGTTTGCCGCATATGTGTTTGATGGTTCTGTTTTCGAACTCTTCCCCAGTTTATTTAATGGACTGACACTTTACCTTTGCAGCGAAACAGAACGTCATGGCCTCGCCGTTGAAAAGCTCATTCAGCGGGAAAACATTGAAATAGCCACCTTACCACCCGCCATACTGAAACTATTAACTGGCGCCGAATTGCCTTCCCTGCAATTATTGGTGACAGCTGGAGAGTCGCCTTCCCCAGATTTTCTTGAATATTTTAGCCAACACAACGACATACTGAATGCTTACGGCCCGACAGAAGTGACCGTTTGCGCGACAGCGAAGCAATATCAGCATGGGGATACTGCAACCAACATTGGTAAAGCGATTAATAACGCCCGGCTTTACGTTCTTGACAGTCACGGGAATCTGTCTCCTGTCGGAGCGCCGGGAGAACTCTATATCGGCGGCGCCGGAGTCGCACGGGGTTACTGGAACCGGCCGGAACTGACCGCCGAGCGGTTTGTGGCAAATCCCTTTGCCTCCGCAGCAGACAAGGCCAAAGGGTATACTCGCCTGTATAAAACCGGTGATTTGGTGCGCTGGCGGCCGGATGGCAATCTGGAATATCTGGGACGCAACGATTTTCAGGTCAAAATCCGCGGTTACCGCATTGAGTTGAGCGAAATTGAGAGCGCCCTTGCAGCTCATCCTCAAGTCAAACAGACAGTGGTAATCGATCGCGAGCATAACGAGAATAAAGTTCTGGCTGCGTATCTGGTGATGAAAGGGGAACTCTCAGACGATGAACTCGTCAGGCACTTATCTTCCCGCCTGCCGGACTACATGCTGCCAGCCAGCTTTACCCGTATGGAATCCATGCCGCTGACCCTGAACGGCAAACTGGATCGGCAGGCATTGCCGGAGCCTGTCTGGGGAAACAAGAAGGGATACGTGGCGCCCCGCAATACGCTGGAAAACCAACTGTGTGCCATTTGGCAGGAGGTGTTAGGTCTGGAGCGGGTTGGCATTGAGGATAATTTCTTCCGCATCGGGGGCAATTCCCTGATGGCCATCAAGCTGACCGCCGCTATCCGCCGCATGCTGGCAACCGAAGTCTCACTGGCGCAGTTGTTTACGCTGAAAACCATCGCAGGCCTGGCAACCCAGATGGAACAACAAATTTATACGGTTATCCCTCATTTGGCTCAGGAGCGTTATCCCTTATCGTTTGCCCAGGAGCGGATGCTATTTATCGAGCAGTTTGAACAAGGTTCCGATACCTACCATATCCCTTATCTGGTTCAGCTGGATAATGATGCCTGTCTGCCCCGGTTGGAAACCGCCATTAACCGGCTGGCTGAACGCCATGCTGTCATGAAGATGGTGTACCGCAACGATGATGCCGGACAGATTTACTCGCAGGTGCTGGACAGCACTTTGGTTATCCAGTCCCTGCCCTGTGAAAATACTGACACGCTGTTAAACACCGTCCGGGCTGAAATAGCCACCCCATTTGATTTGACCGCAGAACCCAGCCTGCGCCTGCGCCACTATCCGATGTCTGACCGGCACTACTTATTAATGTTATGGCACCACATCGCCATTGACGGCTGGTCAATCGATATCTTTATGGCTGAACTGGCGGAGATTTACCACTCCTTACGGGAAGGCCGTGACAGCTTGCTCCCCCCGCTGGAGATTACCTATGGCGATTACGCCGCCTGGCAACGGAGCTATTTACAGGGCGACGTCCGTGAACGCCAGCTGGCTTACTGGCGGCAGGCGCTGGCTGGTTATGAATCACTGGTCTTACCCACCGATTATCCCAGACCCACACGAGTGAATTATCAGGGACGGGATTTCAAGTTTGTGCTGAACACCCGGCTTTCTGAGCAGTTAAGGACGCTGGCAAAAGCGCAGGAAACCACCCTGTATTCCGTGCTGCTCAGTGCCTTTTATATCACGCTGGCAAAATTGTCCGGGCAAAACGATATCGTCCTGGGGACGCCGACGGATAACCGCCACCATGCCCAAACCCAGCCTCTGATTGGGATGTTGGTTAACTCACTGGCCTTAAGGCTACAACTTCAACAAACCGCCAGTGTCGAAGAACTCATTAAACAAGCCCATCAGCGGGTGACCGAAGCCAAGACCCATCAGGACATGCCGTTTGAACAACTGGTCGAAACGCTGGATATTGAACGTAACACCGCTCGTCATCCGATCTTTCAGGTGATGTTCGGGGTGCAGAGCTTTAAAGAAAATCCGCCAGACAATCGTCTGCCGTTCAGACCGGTGACACTCGATGAGCCGTTATACAGCCCGGCCAAGTTTGACCTGAGCCTGTTTTTATCTGATGGACAAACCAATATTACCGGTTGTCTGAACTACGCCGTCAGTCTGTTTGCTGAGACCACCATCGTGAGAGTGGCGGGTATTTATCAGCGGGTGCTGGCCGCATTCGTGGCAGACCGGACACAATCGCTGTCTGGAATTAACATCCTGTCTGCCCAAGAGCGCCATACCCTGCTACACCATTGGAATCAGACCGATGCGCCTTACCCGCAGGATAAAACCCTGCCACAACTGTTTGAAGCCCAAGTGGAAAAAACACCGGATAACGTGGCGCTGGTGTTTGAAGGCGAACTCCTAACCTACCGCCAGCTTAACGAACGGGCAAACCAGCTGGCTTATGCTATCCGTGAACGTTGTCAGCAACACCATAATATTCCTCTGCAAGCTGATACCCCCATAGCCCTCTACCTCGACCGCAGTCTGGACATGGTCATCAGTATTCTGGCAGCGCTGAAAGCTGGGGGCGCTTATGTACCCATTTCACCGGAATATCCATTAGAGCGGGTTCGGTTTATTTTGGACGATACCCGATCACCCTGTGTCGTCACTCAGCAAAGATATCTGGCAACGCTGGCGACAGACACGCAAACATGCACAGAACAACCGGTACTAATAACGGTGGATGACCTAACCATCACCACAAGCCAGTCCGTGGACAATCCGGCATCGATAAACACATCCTCGGATTTGGCCTATATCATCTATACCTCAGGCACTACCGGCCAGCCGAAAGGGGTCATGATTGAACACAAAAATGTGGCTCATCTGGTGGCGGCACAGACAGAGCTTTTTAATGCCGCCAAGAGAAAAAAATCCTTAATGTTTGCTGCTTATGTCTTTGACGCCTCGGTTTCCGAGTTATTCCTCAGTCTACTTCATGGTCATACAATTTACCTTTGCAGCGAAACAGAACGTCATGGCCCCGCCGTTGAAAAACTCATTCAGCGGGAAAACATTGAAATGGCCACCTTACCACCCGCCATACTGAAACTATTAACTGGCGCCGAATTGCCTTCCCTGCAATTATTGGTGACAGCTGGAGAGTCGCCTTCCCCAGATTTTCTTGAATATTTCAGCCAACACAACGACATACTGAATGCTTACGGCCCGACAGAAGTGACCGTTTGCGCGACAGGGAAGCAATATCAGCGTGGGGATACTGCAACCAACATTGGTAAAGCGATTAATAACGTCCGCCTTTACGTTCTTGACAGTCACGGTAATCTGTCTCCTGTCGGTGCGCCGGGAGAACTGTATATCGGCGGCGCCGGGCTGGCGCGGGGGTATTTAAACCGACCAGAACTGACCGCCGAACGTTTTGTAGCAAATCCCTTTGCCACTGCAGAAGACAGAGCACGCGGTTACACCCGTCTGTACAAAACTGGCGATTTAGTCCGCTGGCGAGCCGATGGCAATTTGGAATATCTGGGACGCAATGATTTTCAGGTCAAAATCCGTGGCTACCGCATTGAACTGGGAGAAATAGAAAGCGCCCTGACTGCCCACCCACAGGTAAAACAGGCGGTGGTGATTGACCGTGATCATAACAGCCATAAAGTACTGGTTGCATATCTGGTGACGACGGCGGAACTGTCCGATGACAACCTGACTAGACATCTCATTTCCCACTTGCCGGAATATATGCTGCCTGCCAGCTTCACCTTTATTGACGCCGTGCCCCTGACCCTAAACGGCAAACTGGATCGCCACGCCCTGCCTGAGCCAGTTTGGGGGAATTATGATAGCTATGTCGCGCCCTGCAATGCGCTGGAAACTCAACTCTGTACCATTTGGCAGGACGTATTAGGTCTGGAGCACATTGGCATTGAAGATAACTTTTTCCGCATTGGTGGTGATTCCATTGTCAGTATCCAACTGGTGTCAAAACTGCGTCAGGCGGGTTTTTCCCTCCAAGTTAAATCAATTTTTGAAGCACCAACAGTGGCTCGGTTATCCCAACTGATAGCTCTTTCATCACCTACCGTTAACGTGCTCGCAGAACAGGGATTGTTAAGCGGGGAATTTAGCCTGTTGCCTATCCAGCAGACCTTCTTCGACTGGAATTGGCCACATCCACACCATTGGAATCAGGCATTTATGATTCAGATCCCCGGGAATATCAAATCTGCACAGATTGAACAGGCTCTGATAATGCTGGCTAAACGGCATGATATGCTACGTGCCCGTTTTATAAATACCGAAAACGGCTATCATCAGTACTATTCCAAGGAAATTCCATCTTCATATTCCCTTTTACATCACTGTGATATCAGAGGATTAAATAAGGAAGCATTACATCAACAACTAACCCAATGGCAAAGCGGGTTCGATTACAACAACGGACCATTATGGCAAGCAGGTCATCTGACCGGATATACGGATGGCAGTGCCCGGCTATTCTTCGCATTCCACCATCTGATTATTGACGCCATTTCCTGGCGGATTATTGCTGAGCATATGCGTCTGTTATTACAGGGAGCGACCTTACCACCGAAGACCAGCAGTTATCGACAATGGGTAACCGCTGTTCATCGTTATGCACAACAGCATCAGGATGAAATACCCTACTGGCAACAGGTGATAGCAGGAAACGACACCAAACCCGCGCTGAATAACATCGCTCAACACCGGTTAAGCATTCCTGTCGAAATGACGGATATGCTACTACATGAAGCCAACACCGGTTACCACACTGAAATTAACGATTTACTGTTGAGTGCATTGACACTGGCCTTACAGGAGACTTTCTCCCAAGCTGTAAACTACATCATTCTGGAAGGACATGGGCGGGAATCCATTGACGACACATTAGATCTTTCCGAAACCGTTGGCTGGTTTACAACCATGTACCCTGTCCGCCTGGAAATGCAAACTGATATTGCAGAAACCATCATCCACACCAAAGAGATGCTTCGTGGCGTACCGAATAAAGGTATTGGTTACAGTGCGTTACATCAAGCGGGATACCTGACTGGCGATCTACCAACCATCAGTTTCAACTACCTTGGTCAGTTAGGAGGAGCCAGCCATCAAGATTGGTCCATAACCAACGATGATTGTGGGTCTGTGTTAGCTAGCAAAAATATCAGCCATTTACTACTGGGCATTAATGGCGCAGTTCAGGCAGGAAAACTGCAATTCAGCGTGGATTCCCGCTTGCCGCCAGCCCGGACAGAGATGTTTATCACGGCATTTAAGCAAGCACTCAATAACGTCATTGCTGCTAGTCAAAAGCAGGCTCAATTGGGAGGAATAAAAACTCCCAGTGATTACGGGTTTAAAGACGTTTCAATGGAACAGCTAAACCAGCTCACTCATCGTTTTGATCATATGAATCATGAAAATTCAGATCATCACCCAGAAAAGAAAACTATTTTGGACGTGTAAAAAATGTTGATGCTATTTAAAGAACTTAATAAAAATCATATGTCAGTATGGGTCTATGAGAATAAGTTGAAACTGGCGTTCACCGGAGAAACGCCGCCCTCCCAACTTATTAATAAGGTTAAACAGAAAAAAGAAAATATATTAGACTTTTTGAATAAAAGAAGTATTTTCTCAGAAAAAGATTTTAAGAGTTTTATTTTTAATGAAAATCATTCTGGTGTGAATGGTTCAGTCGTCTCCCCTAGAAAAAAAATTGAAGCGATATTTCCTGCTACCAGCCTGCAACAGGGGTTTGTTTATCATCATCTGACTCAGCCGCAGGATGATGCTTATCGCGTGCAATTGCTGTTGGATTATCACACCAATATCAACTTTGCCGTCTATCAACAAGCTTGGTCACTGGCTTCACTACGTTTCCCCATTCTCAGAACCGCATTTGATTGGGAAGGAAAAATATTACAGATCGTAACAACGGGCGCCAGTATTGGGCCATTGAACTTCAAGTTCAAAGATATCAGTCAATTACCCAAAGAAGACCGAAACAAGGCGATTGACGAAATTCAACAATACGACCGCACCCTACCTTTTGATTTAAGTCATCCTGGGTTAATCCGCTTCACTCTCATCCGGCAGGGTGAGCAATTAGTCACCATACTGCTTACACAACACCACTGCATTGCTGACGGCTGGAGCCATCCGATTTTATTGCAAGCTGTGCATGAGTATTACAACCAATTGATAAAAGGGCAGAAGCCCCAGATTATGGTGGAGCAGACTTATCTGGCAACCCAACAATATCATCTGGATCATCAAGCTGAATCAGACACTTATTGGGCGGCATACAAAGCCCAATTTCAGGGCGCCAATGATTTTTCCACGTTGTTAAGTCACCGTGTCGATTTAGCGCAAATAAAAAGCATTGAAAACCCGGCTGCACAGGAACTCATTATTCAAGGTAGCGCTTATGCGCAGCTTAAGGATATGTGCCGGACACAAGGGGTGACACTGAATGTGGTCTTGCAATTTGCCTGGCATAAACTCCTGCACAGTTACACGGGCGATGCACAGACCGTTGTCGGCACCACCGTCTCCGGCCGCGATGTTCCGGTTGCAGGGATTGAATCCAGTGTTGGCCTATATATCAATACATTGCCGCTGATGGTGCAATGGCATCTAACAGACAGTGTAGCGACGATCTTGCAGGATATCCAAGCAGCCATTGCTGCCCTCAACAGCCACAGTGCCGTCTCACTGGCCAGTTTACAATCCGACGGAGAACGGTTATTCCACAGCTTGCTGGTATTTGAAAACTACCCGGCCCCTGTGGTAAGCCAAAACCCCGCCGGTATAGAACATACCCTGACATTCCGTCAGTCCATCGAAAAAGTGGATTATCCGGTATCGCTGGTAGCCTATGAGCACGACAACAGTCTCATCATCAAATTCGGTTATGGCAAAGACTGGCTGACAGAAGCACAGACACAGCGCGTACTGGCTCAGCTTGAACGCATCCTGCACGCGGCAGCATGCAACCCAGATCAGTTACATACGTCAATCACCTTTCTCAGCGAAGCAGAGCGTCATACCCTGCTGCACCACTGGAATCAGACCGACGCGCCTTATCCGCAAGATAAAACCCTGACACAACTGTTTGAAGCCCAAGTGGAAAGCACGCCAGATAACGTGGCTTTGGTGTTTGAAGGCGAATCCCTGACTTACCGCCAGCTTAACGAACGGGCCAACCAGCTCGCTTATGCGATCCGTGAACGCTGTCAGCAACACTATAATGTCCCAATGCAAGCTGATACCCCCATAGCCCTTTACCTCGACCGCAGTCTGGAAATGGTCATCAGTATTCTGGCGGTACTGAAAGCTGGTGGCGCTTATGTCCCCATTTCCCCTGAATATCCATCAGAGCGGGTTCGGTTTATTTTGGATGATACCCAATCACCCTGCGTCGTCACTCAGCAAAGGTATCTGGCAACACTGGTGACGAACACGCAAACACGCGCAAAACAACCGGTACTGATAGCAGCGGATGACCTGACAATCACCGCAGGCCAGTCCGTGGACAATCCGGCATCGGTAAACAAATCCTCAGATTTGGCCTATATCATCTTTACCTCAGGTACCACCGGTCAGCCGAAAGGGGTCATGATTGAACACAAAAATGTGGCTCATCTGGCGGCGGCACAGACTGAAATTTTTGATGCCGCCAAGAGAAAAAAAGCCTTAATGTTTGCCGCCTATGTTTTTGACGGTTCTGTTTTCGAACTCTTCCCCAGTTTATTTAATGGACTGACGCTTTACCTTTGCAGCGAAACCGAACGTCATGCTCAGGCAATTGAAAAACTCATTCGACGAGAAGACATTGAAATAGCCGCCTTGCCGCCAGCAATATTGAAGTTGTTAATTGGCTCGCACTTACCTTCCTTGCAGTTATTAGTGACCGCCGGAGAATGCCCCTCCCTGGATTTTCTTGAACATTTCAACCGTCATAGCGCTGTCCTCAATTCTTATGGTCCGACCGAAGTGACCGTTTGTGCGACCGAAAAAATATATCAACGTGGGGTCATCCCAACCAATATCGGCAAAGCCATTAATAACGCCCGCCTTTACGTTCTTGATAATCAGGGCAATCTGTCTCCTGTCGGCACACCGGGAGAACTGTATATCGGCGGCGCCGGAGTCGCGCGGGGTTACTGGAACCGGCCGGAACTGACTGCCGAGCGGTTTGTGGCGAATCCCTTTGCCACCGCAGAAGACAAAGCACGCGGTTACACCCGTCTGTACAAAACTGGCGATTTAGTTCGCTGGCGAGCAGATGGCGATCTGGAATATCTGGGACGCAATGATTTTCAGGTCAAAATCCGTGGTTACCGTATTGAACTGGGCGAAATAGAAAGTGCCCTGACTGCCCACCCACAGGTCAAACAGGCGGTAGTGATTGATCGTAATCATAACGGCCATAAAATACTGGCGGCATATCTGGTGACAGCGGGGGAACTGTCTGATGCCAGCCTGACTGAACATCTCTCTTCCCGCCTGCCAGAATACATGCTGCCAGCCAACTTTACCCGCATCGACTCCGTTCCTTTGACCCTGAATGGCAAACTGGATCGCCACGCCCTGCCTGAACCAATCTGGGGAGATCGTGACAGCTATGTCGCGCCCAGAAATGCGCTGGAAACTCAGCTCTGTACCATTTGGCAGGCCGTCTTGGGGCTGGAGCGGATTGGCATTGAAGATAACTTTTTCCGCATTGGGGGGGATTCCATTGTCAGTATCCAACTGGTGTCAAAACTACGTCAGGCGGGCTTTTCCCTCCAAGTTAAATCAATTTTTGAAGCACCAACGGTAGCCCGGTTAGCCCAACGACTGGCACTCTCATCACCTACCGTTAACATACTCGCAGAGCAGGGATTGTTAAGCGGGGAATTTAGCCTGTTGCCTATCCAACAAATCTTCTTCGACTGGAATTGGTCACATCCACACCATTGGAATCAGGCATTTATGATTCAGATCCCCGGGAATATTAAATCCGTACAGATTGAACAGGCCCTGATAATGCTGGCTAAACGGCACGATATGTTGCGTGTCCGTTTTATAGATACCGAAAACGGCTACCGTCAGTACTACTCCGCGGCAATGCCATCTTCACATTCCCTTTTACATCACTGTGATATCGGGGGATTAAATAAGGAAGTATTACATCAACAACTAACCCAATGGCAAAGTGGCTTTGATTATTGCAGCGGGCCATTATGGCAAGCAAGTCATCTGACCGGATATACCGATGGCAGCGCCCGGCTATTCTTCGCATTCCACCATCTGATTATTGACGTAGTTTCCTGGCGAATTATTGCTGAAGATATACGCAGATTGTTGCAGGGCGAAGCACTGCCAGAAAAGACCAGTAGTTATCGTCAGTGGGTGAGTGCCGTCCATCACTATGCAAAATGCCATCAACAGGAAATTTCCTACTGGCAGCAAGTCATGGTAGGAAATCTCTCTCACGCCGCTTCAGATGAAATCAGTCATCACATGCTGAGCATTTCCGCCGAATTGACCGACATTCTGCTGCATGAGGCCAATGCTGGCTATAAAACCGAAATCAATGATTTGCTTCTCAGCGCTCTCACTCTGGCATTACAAGCTGTTTTTTCTCAACCGGTTAACCACATCACGCTTGAAGGCCACGGTCGAGAGAGTATCGACAACAGACTGGATGTTTCTGAAACTATCGGCTGGTTTACCACACTATATCCCGTTCGTCTGGCAATGCAGACAACTATTGCAGACACCATCATTCACACCAAAGAGATGCTTCGTACCGTGCCCAATAAAGGTATTGGTTATGGGGCATTACATCAGGCAGGCTATTTGAGTGGGGATTTACCAGCGATAAGCTTCAATTATCTTGGGCAATTGGGTGGAGCAATCGGGCAAAACTGGTCACTGACCAACGACTATTGTGGAAACGTAATAGCAAACGATAACTACAGTCATTTACTACTCAATATTAATGGATTAATTCAAGCTGGTAGGCTGCAATTCAGTGTCAGTTCACGCTTAACACCGACTCAGACACAACTATTTATCACCGCATTTGAGCAGACTCTCCAGGTTGTCATTATGGCTGGTCAACAACAGGCGCAAGTCGGCGGGATAAAAACCCCCAGTGATTATGGTATTGACGGGCTGTCAATCTCTCTCCTACGCCAGCTACAACAGCGCTACCTGCTTGAAGCCCTGTACCCCGCCACCAGTTTGCAACAAGGATTTATTTATCATCATCTGACCCAGCCACAAGATGATGCCTATCGCGTACAACTGTTGCTGGATTATCACACACAACTCGATCTCGCCGCCTACCAGCGGGCCTGGGCGCTGGCCTCGCTACGCTTCCCCATCCTCAGAACAGCATTTAACTGGGAAAACGAGGTGTTACAAGTTGTGACGGAAGGCGCAAGTATTCATTCGGCGAATTTCGAGATCAAAGATATCAGTCAATTACCGGTAGAAGAATGGAACAGCGCCATTGAAGCAATTCAACAACATGACCGTACCCTGCCATTTGATTTAAGTCAGCCCGGTTTAATTCGCTTCACCTTAATTAAACAAAGTGAACATCTGGTAACGGTGCTAATCACGCAACATCATTGTATTACCGATGGCTGGAGCAACCCGATTTTATTGCAGACTGTGCATGAATATTACAACGAACTTACACAAGAACGTGTCCCCCAAATAGTGGTAGATAAAGCCTATTTGGCAACTCAGCAATATTATCTGGATCATAAAGCAGAATCCGAGGCTTATTGGGCTAAACATAAATCACAACTCCACGGAATGAATGATTTTTCCCCCTTGCTAAGTCATTGCGTTGATTTAACGCAGATAAAAACCGTTGAAAAACCCGCTGAGCAACTACTCATTGTACAAGGCCACTCTTATGAACAGCTTAAGAATATGTGCCGGACACAAGGAGTGACACTGAATGTGGCCTTGCAATTTGCCTGGCATAAGTTACTTCACAGCTACACAGGAGATGAGCAGACCCTTGTCGGTACCACCGTCTCCGGTCGAGATGTTCCGGTGGCGGGAATTGAATCCAGTGTTGGCTTATATATCAATACCTTGCCGCTGATGGTGCAATGGCGCCCAACAGACAGTGTAGCGGCGGTTTTACAGGATATCCAAGCGGCTATTGCTGCCCTCAACAGCCACAGCGCCGTCTCACTAGCCAGTTTACAATCTGACGGGGAACGGTTATTCCACAGTCTGCTGGTATTTGAAAACTATCCTGCTCTCGTGGTAAGCGAAAACCCCGCCGGTATAGAACATACCCTGACGTTCCGTCAGTCCGTCGAAAAAGTGGATTATCCAGTATCGTTGATGGCCTATGAACGCGATAACAGCCTCATCATCAAATTCAGTTATGGCAAAGACTGGCTGACAGAAACACAGACACAGCGCGTACTGGCTCAGCTTGAACGCATCCTGCACGCAGCGGCATGCAATCCTGACCAGTCACATACGTCAATCTCCTTCCTCAGCGAAGCAGAGCGTCATACCCTGCTGCACCGCTGGAATCAGACCGATGCGCCTTATCCGCAGGATAAAACCCTGCCACAACTGTTTGAAGCCCAGGTGGAAAGAACACCGGATAACGTGGCGCTGGTGTTTGAAGGCGAACCCCTCACCTACCGCCAGCTTAACGAACGGGCAAACCAACTGGCTTATGCTATCCGTGAACATTATCAGCAACATCATAATGTCCCCATGCAAGCTGATACCCCCATAGCCCTCTACCTCGACCGCAGTCTGGACATGGTCATCAGTATTTTGGCGATATTGAAAGCCGGTGGCGCTTATGTGCCCATTTCACCAGAATATCCATTAGAGCGGGTTCAATTTATTTTGAACGATACCCAATCACCCTGTGTCGTCACTCAGCAAAAGTATCTGGCAACGCTGGCGAAAGACACGCAAACATGCACAGAACAACCAATATTGATAGCAACGGATAACCCGACAATCACCACAAGCCAGCCTGTGGACAATCCGGCACCGGTAAGCAAATCAACCGATTTGGCCTATATCATCTATACCTCAGGCACCACCGGCCAGCCGAAAGGCGTCATGATTGAACACAAAAATGTGGCTCATATGGCAACGGCACAGGCTGAAATTTTTGATGCCACAAAGAGAACAAAAGCCTTAATGTTTGCCGCCTATGTTTTTGATGGCTCTGTTTTCGAACTCTTCCCCAGCTTATTTAATGGACTGACGCTTTACCTTTGCAGCGAAACAGAACGTCATGCTCAGGCAATTGAAAAACTCATTCAACGAGAAAGCATTGAAATAGCCGCCCTGCCGCCAGCAATATTGAAGCTGTTAATTGGCTCGCACTTACCTTCCTTGCAGTTATTAGTGACCGCCGGAGAATCCCCCTCTCTGGATTTGCTTGAACATTTCAACCGTCATAGCGCTGTCCACAATTCTTATGGTCCAACCGAAGTGACCGTCTGCGCGACTGAAAAAATATATCAACGTGGAGTCATCCCAACCAATATCGGCAAAGCCATTAATAACGCCCGCCTTTACGTTCTTGATAATCATGGCAATCTGTCGCCTGTCGGAGCGCCGGGAGAACTGTATATCGGCGGCGCCGGAGTCGCGCGGGGTTACTGGAACCGGCCGGAACTGACTGCTGAGCGGTTTGTGGCAAACCCCTTTGCCACCGCAGAAGACAAAGCTCTCGGTTATACCCGTCTGTATAAAACCGGCGATTTAGTCCGCTGGCGAGCAGATGGCAATCTGGAATATCTGGGACGCAACGATTTTCAGGTCAAAATCCGCGGTTACCGCATTGAGTTGAGCGAAATTGAAAGCGCCCTTGCAGCTCATCCTCAGGTCAAACAGACAGTGGTAATCAATCGCGAGCATAACGGAAATAAAGTTCTGGCTGCGTATCTGGTGATAAAAGGGGAACTCTCAGACGATGAACTCGTCAGGCACTTATCTTCCCGCCTGCCGGACTACATGCTCCCTGCCAGCTTTACCCGTATTGAAGCGGTACCTCTGACCCTGAACGGCAAACTGGATCGGCGGGCATTGCCGGAGCCTGTCTGGGGAAACAAAAAGGGATACGTGGCGCCCCGCAATGCACTGGAAACCCAACTGTGTGCCATTTGGCAGGAAGTATTAGGTCTGGATCGGGTAGGCATTGAGGATAATTTCTTCCGCATCGGCGGGAACTCCCTGATGGCAATTAAGCTGACCACCGCGATACGCCATGAAATGGGGATTGATATTCCTTTAAATATTTTATTTAGCTGCAAATGCATTTCTCTATTATCCCAATGGCTGGAAACAGGCAATACAAAATCCAGCTTACTTAATTTATTAACACCAAAATCAACGGCAAAAAATAAGTTGTTTATGGTTCATCCAGCTAATGCAGGTAGTGAAGTCTATGAATTTCTGGCAAATAATTTATCTGGTGCGTATAACTGCATAGGTATCGATAATTATAATCTCTGTACAGATAATCATATAGATTCACTACACCAAATAGCTCAAATTTATAGGGAATTAATTCTGACTGAAACTTCTGTTGATCAACCTATTCGCATCTTAGGATGGTCATTAGGTGGACAATTAGCGATGGAGATTGCATTTCAATTAGAACAGCTAGGTGCAAAAGAAATTCAATTGTTCTTGTTAGATACAATAATCAATAATGATGGGATAAAAGAGCTCAGAGATAACTTAGATATATCAAGCAAACATGGCCCTATTGTTGTAAAATTGCGGGAAATGGGAGCAAATGATACTTATATTAATAAAGTTCTGGCAGCAATACCATTTGAACATGGAATAACCAATTGCAATTTAAGCGGGAAATTAGCCCATACCAATATTACCTTATTTAAAGCTGGCCAAATAACTCCATATTGTATAGATGAAATTCAATTAGCTATGGGTAAATTGATAATAAAGATACCGGATAATAATATCTCCCAATGGACAGTCAATCCATTAGTGATTACATTACTTAATGATTATTATCATGAAAATATTATTGAAGCTATTTCCATTATTAGCGCAGAAATAATCAACACGCTGTCAATTAAGGGTAATATCAATATAACTTGATTATAATTAACGGGGCTGGCATTGCTGGCCCCGTCAAATTAATAATACAATCGTCATCAATAATGAAAAGGTCATTTTGACTTAGCGAAAATCATTCTTTGGATGGAACACCTGTAGCCTCTAATATACCCTATGGATTTCAAGATGCATCGCGACGGCAAGGGAGCGAATCCCCGGGAGCATAGAGAACTATGTGACCGGGGTGAGTGAGTGCAGCCAACAAAGAGGCAACTTGAAAGATGACGGGTATAAACTGTTTCTTGTCGAAAATGAACATTCAATTTTTAACCAAACCACCAAACGCACAATCAATAACTTTATCGACAAATTCAGGTGTAATGGGAGAAAAGGAAACCATATATTTGTAGTAAATAGCACCGAAAATGCAGTCTAACAATAAGCCACTGTCAGCATTAGAAGAAATTTCTCCCCGCTCGATAGCATGTAAAATGATCTGCTTTCCTAATTGTCGCCGTGGTTCAAGCCAACGTTGAACAAAAACTTCCCTCACTTCAGCATCATACTGCGCTGATCCCAACAAATACCTGAACAGCAACCCGCGCTTACTTTGCAACACTTCAATAAGCTTTTTAATGGTAACCCGCATGGATTCTATCACCGGCATCTGTTTGTCATAAATAATTAGCGGTTCAATATCATCAAAGAAAGCATCCATTAAAACTGCTGATACATTCGGCCATCTACGATAAATAGTCGATTTCGCAATGCCTGAATACAAAGCAATATGGTTAATAGTGATATCTGCAATACTTCCACTTTCAGCAAGAACAAGTGCAGCACTCAACACAGTTTTTGTCGTGTCATTATCTCGTGGACGCCCACGTCTTAACGCGGTTCGCCGCTCATTTTCACTCATAAATCCCTCCATCATGCAAATAAAAGCACCCACATTTAGGTATTGACAAATAATACCTAGAAAAGCAAGTTTAGACGCTCTAATTTCGATACCATTAGTTTCGTATTTGATAAAGGTAATCGGAATAGAAAGATATTCCTAGTAAAAAACGGGATGTACTCCGTAAAACCGAACAAATAATTCAATGCTCAACTCATAAAAAATGTTCCCAAGAACATTGATTCTGACTAAAGAAGGGAGGAGAGAAATGTCTGTATATGATGTCGCTATTATTGGCGCTGGACCAGCAGGTTTAGCTGCGGTACAGAAATTGAAAGGAAAAGGTTTACGAGTCGTACTAATCGATAATGGCAAAGCTATTCACGAACGTGATAAAGATAATCTCATTGAGATAACCGAGGGACATGGTGGCGCAGGGCTGTTTTCTGATGGAAAATTCTCATTTTTTCCTTCTGCCAGCGCACTTTGGGAGTTACCAAATGAACTGGAATTACGACAAGCTTATGAATGGACATGCACCACGCTAAATACATATGGTCTGGATACGCCACCATTTCCCACAAATCCCAAAGACTTTACAGTGGGTTCCGGGGAATGGGTATTAAAAGATTATCCCTCTAATTATATGTCTCTTGAAGATAGAATTAATCTTGTTGAAGATATGGTGCAAACGGCAGATGCAGATATCATCACACAAACGAAATTCCTATCTTATAAATACATCAGAAAAAAAGATTCTCTGATTATGAATTTAAGAGACAAAAATGCTAACACTTACCAAATTGAATGCCGACGAATCATTTTGGCTAGTGGAAGATTTGGTCCATTAGAGATTGCTAATCTGGTTGAAAAACAATCCTTCAATCGATTGGAAGTCGGGTTCCGCATTGAACAGCAAAAAGATGTGGCATTTTTTAAAAATATGAAACAACTTGACCCGAAATTAAAGCTTCAGTCGGATGATGGCGCTATTGAATGGCGCACTTTCTGTGCTTGCCGAAATGGCGAAACAGTATTAACAAAAACCCAAGATTTATGGACTGTCTCCGGTCATTCTGACGGCCCCTCTACAGGGCGATCTAACGTTGGGTTTAATACACGTATTCTTGATGAAGATATCGCGGACCGAACGCTCAATAACGTTATTTCCGCCATGAAGCAAAAGGATTCCTATTTTAGAATCAAAATACAAGATGTATTAACCGGAAATGCTCACATAATTACACAACTTGTCTCTATTTATGGCGAAGAGCTGTTCGATAAAATGTTGCAAGGGTTGCGTAATATCATTAAAAAATTTCCTGAAATCAATCACGAAAATACACATATCGTCGGTCCCACATTGGAAGGTGTTGGTTGGTACCCCAGTCTTGACGGCGATTTAAGCCTGGAAACTTCCTCTTATCCTGTATGGGTTGCAGGCGATGCTTGTGGAATTTTCAGAGGCATTGTTGCTGCAATGATTAGTGGTCACTATGCCGCTTCAGCGGTTCTTAAAACCTTGGCAGTAGAGGCCACCTAATCCGTAGGCTAGCTGAATAAGCGGGGGATTACTAATATAGGTAATCCCTATATGTTTACCATAACAAACAAATCTACCCTATCCCGATAATGAAAAAATTAATTTAGGTTTATTATGAAAATATTACATATTTTTGATATGGACGGCACTCTTCTCAGAGGAACCACAGCAAGTCTGGAAATTGCCCGCACAATGAATTGTCTGACAGAACTTCACTTGTTGGAAAAACAATTTGCTCAAGGAGACATAGATACCAAAAAGTTTGCCGCTGAACTACAACTTCTATGGTCAAATTTACAGTACGCTGACGTTACTAAAGTTTTTTATGCCTCACCGTGGATTGAGGGAATAAAAGAAGTTTTTGACGATATCAGAACTAAAGATGAAATATCTATGGTCATTACCCTCTCACCAGATTTCTTCGCCCAACATTTGAGAAAATTTGGGGCTGATATTGTTATTGCATCACATTTCCCTGCTTTACCTTTTCGTGAACCCGTTGATCCAGAGCAGATATTAACGCCGGAAAGTAAATTACAGATAGTAAAAAAATATGTGCAAGAATATGGGCTAGATTTGGAAAAATGTGTCGCCTATGGTGATTCTGACTCTGACATCCCCTTATTTAATGCTCTTACCAATACGGTTGCCATAAATGGGACGGATAAAATACAGGAAATCGCATTAATCCATTATGAAGGCAATGATCTACGGCAACCCTATCAGCTGATACGGAAAAAGCTCAGTTGTGAATAATAGACATATCACTATGAGCTGAAACGTCCTTTTAATTTATAGCGATTACCGGGAAATAACAGCCTGGCACTGGAAACGGTGTAATGAGTCGACCAAGTTCGGCGACTAATTAATAAACAAGGAGCACCCGACTCAATTTGCAGCAACTTACAAGATCGAGGATCGCCAGCAATAGCTTCTACAATGTGTTCACCTTCCGTTAGTGGTGCAATCATTGACAAATAATCGTGCGGCGTAAGTTTAGTAAAATCCTGTTGCAAATAGCCAGGAACCGCTTGAGCATTGACATAACGATCTTCTATCTGAACAGGAACATCGTTTTCATAGTGGACAATAACTGAATGGTAAATCGGCGTACCAGCAATAATGTCCAATTCAGCAGCCTGTTTCACATCCGCATTCAGCTCGGATAATTTTAATATTTTACAGCAATGCTGATGAGAACGAGCTGAAATCTCATCAGCAATGCTGTGAATTTCGAACAACGCAGATTGCCCCTTCGGTTCAGCAACAAATGATCCTACGCCTTGCAGCCGCACTAATAACCCTTCAGCAGTTAACTCACGCAACGCACGATTGGCAGTCATACGGCTACAGTTAAACTGTTTAACTAGTTCAGCTTCAGAAGGGACACGATCATTTGATTTCCATTCACCAGTGTAGATTTTTTCAATGATGGATTGTTTCACTCTGGCATACAGAGGAGCAGGTTTGGCAAATAATCCTGATAAGTGGGTCGTCACAATAAATTCCTTATGCTGTAAAAATGTTAAGTGATTAATTACACTCACTTTATCAGGCTATATTCGCCAAAATAAAAAACACAATAGTATTGTTATCTTAGATAATCAATACCACCAATGTGCTAATTGCCAAGCAATACGTGCTGCGGCTTTTCCACCTATGCCTTGTATATCAAATATTGGATTAAGCTCAACCAAATCAGCCGCCTGTAGTTTACCGCTCTGACAAATTGGCTGAATTAATTGCAGAAGACGTTCCAATGGCACCCCCAATGCGGCTGGCGCAGAGACTGCCGGCATCTGATAAGCAGGTAATACATCCAAATCGATTGTCATGTAAATCAAATCAACTTGCTGGAGTATATCTTGTATCTGCTGTTGTACCTTGTCCAGCATAGTTTCACGACATTGATCGTCCCAGATAATCGCGGCATTCAAGCGGTTTGCTTCATCCACCAATGCCTGCGTATTAGATGCCAAACTTGCGCCAATGCAAGTATAGTGAAACAGGCGTTGGTGTTGCTGACAATATTCAGCAAGTTGACGAAATGGTGTGCCAGAAGTGGGCTGCGGCGACCGCCGTAAATCGAGATGAGCATCAAAGTTAATAATACCAACACGCTGATGTGGAAAAGCATCATAAATTCCAACCCCATGAGCAAAAGCTGTTTCATGTCCTCCCCCAAGCACCAAGGTACGTACATTCTGACGTTGACATTGAGTAACGGCATCAGATAAGGCTTGTTGCGCTTCACTCAATTGATTGGGATTAGCACGAATACTTCCCAAGTCCACCAATCGATCATGCCCTTTATGACTCGCCATATTTGCCAACGACTGCCGCAAATAATCAGGGCCTTGATTGGCGCCCGGCCTACCCTGATTGCGTTTTACCCCTTCATCACATTCAAATCCTAATAACGCGATATAGTGAGAAAATTCTTCCGGCGTAAAATACGGAGATAGTTTAACTGTTTGAAAAAGCCGTAGTGCATTATCCGCTTCTGACAAATCATTTCGCCCTTGCCAAATCGTCGGCGAAGTAGCATGCCATAAATTCATTTACTGCTCCTTATCTGTTATATGCTGGAATGAGTTATAACGCCACGAAACACTCTGCTATTCAAAGGGTTATGACCTAATTCATAGAAAATATCAACGGGATTTTCTGCATCCCAGACAACAAAATCGGCATAAGCGCCCGCTCGCAACTGTCCGTGACTCTGTTCTCTGCCCAATGCACGAGCCGCATGCCGGGTTACACCTAACCATACTTCTTCAGGAGTCAATCCAAATTGGACACATGCCATATTCATGACCATTCGCAAAGAGGCAAATGGGCTGGTTCCAGGATTAAAATCGGTAGATACGGCTATCGGCACATTAAATTGCCGCAATAAATCAATAGGTGGGCGTTGTGTTTCCTGCAAAAAATAGAACGCGCCAGGAAGCAAAACAGCTACCGTACCACTATGGCTGAGCGCCTCAACTCCCGCCTGATCTAAATATTCAATATGATCCACAGAAAGACCATGATAGCGAGCGACCAGTTCACTTCCGCCTAAATGAGATAATTGCTCTACATGACCTTTTACTGGAATGTTCCAATGTTGTGCTTTCTGAAAGAGCCGCTCAGTTTGTGCCAAGTTAAATCCTACGCTTTCACAAAAAACATCTACTGCCTCGAACAGCCCTTTTTGCCAGAGTTGTGGCAGGATATTTTCGCAAATCAGATCCATATAAGCGTCAGGATTATGCTTATATTCAGGTGGACAAGTATGAGCAGCGAGCAATGTGGGACTGATTTCTATCGGATTATGTCGCGCTAAGTTCTGCGCAACTTGTAGCAATTTTTCTTCATTTTCCAGATTTAATCCATAACCCGATTTAATCTCAATAGTGGTTACACCTTCGGCCATAAATGCAGCAAGACGCTGCTGTGCAGCATGTCCAAGTTGTTGATGAGAACTGGCCCGAGTTGCAGAAACTGTCGCATTAATTCCCCCTCCTTGAGCGCTGAGTTCAGCATAGGACATACCATTTAAACGCTGCTCCCATTCATAAGCCCGGTTACCACCAAATACTAAATGGGTGTGACAATCGATTAAACCAGGGGTAATCAAGCGTTGTTGGACATCAATTACCTGACAACGACTCGTCTGTAATGTTGCCGTGGGCAAAATAGCTAAAATTTTGTCATCACGCACCAGCAGATCATGCTCTTTTAATAATCCATAAGCCGCATTAACAGTAGGGTCCATTGTTGCCAGTCTTGCATTACGCCAGATGATATCAGTATCACGCAGTTCTATTGCCATGATCAGCATCCTGTATTGGTCTGTATCTGATATACCCGTCATCTTTCAAGTTGCTTCTTTGTTGGCTGCGCCCGCTCACCCCGGTCACATAGTTATCTATGCTGCCGGAGATTCGCTCCTTTGCCGTCGCGATGCACTTTGGAATCCATAGGGTATAAATCAGGTTTTTAGTTGTATATACATTTATTTTCCAACCGATGGTCATTGTCAAACTATTTTATTGACTACCTGTGGATATACCTTCTTAATCAGCATTTTTAAACCACAAACTCTGTAAAATCAGGTTTCATTAAATATAATCAGGTTTAATCGTTAAAAAGATGCAGTACACTTGTCACAAAATGGTTTAATTAACTGAAAAATGATGAAAAATAAATACTCCTTGGATGAGGAAGAAATTAGCTTATTTCAACAATCGGTAGCAGGCACCAAACGCATCAACCAGGATACCGTCTTACATTCTTCCAGAAGAAAAAAAACCAGCTATATTGCCCCTGAACGAATTCAGCAAGAGCAAATCGATGCCAGCTACTATTTTTCTGATGAATTTCAGCCTAACCTTGATACCGAAGGCCCTACTCGCTATGTAAGGGAAGACACAAACCATTACGAATTGAAGAAATTACGCCGAGGCGATTATTCACCCGAATTGTTCCTTGATTTACACGGATTAACTCAAATGCAAGCCAAACAGGAAATTGGGGCATTGATAGCTGCTTGCCGTCGTGAACATGTCTATTGTGCCTGCATCATGCACGGTCACGGGAAACGCATTCTCAAACAGCAAACGCCTCTGTGGTTAGCTCAACACCCAGATATCATAGCCTTCCATCAAGCGCCAAAGGAATGGGGAGGTAACGCCGCGCTATTGATGCTTATCGAACTTGATGAGCCTTGAGCCTATATACCCGTTATCTTTCAAGTTGCCTCTTTGTTGGCTGCACTCACTCACCCCAGTCACATAGTTCTCTATGTTCCCGGGGATTCGCTCCCTTGCCGTCGCGATGCATCTTGAAATCCATAGGGTATATGTCGCTGAATTATTAGGCTTTTTCTGCCAATTGAGACGGACTGACCTGCCAGACAAGAGTACCTTTGCCAGTCTGGCTGTTTAAATCCACACATATCATTGCAGAAGTTGCAAACATTGGCGGTGTTTCTACCGGGCATAACTCAGCAACTAAATAACTGACTAACGGTAAGTGAGAGACAATCAAAACAGCATTATGACCTTGCTCAGCAAGAAACTGGAGATAACTGCTTACCGTGGCAGCATCACCTGATGGCGTTAACCCCGACAACACTTCTTCACTATCCGGTAAAGATAAGGATTTACGAACAATCTGTAACGTCTGTTCAGCGCGGATATAAGGACTTACCAACACGAGATCAATCTGATGCTTTTGCTGTGCTAACCAACAAGCCATTTTTTGCGATTCATCACAACCACGAGGAGTGAGTTGCCGGGCAGCATCGCTAATTGCATCTAAAGCCGCGTCACCATGACGCATAATAAAAATTTGCATAGTCCACCGTATGAGTGAGTAAGTACAGTTATCCTACTGCTAATAAATATCAGTAATCTCAGTCTGAGTTATATACCCGTCATCTTTCAAGTTGCCTCTTTGTTGGCTGCGCTCACTCACCCCAGTCACATAGTTCTCTATGCTCCCGGGGATTCGCTCCCTTGCCGTCGCGATGCATCTTGAAATCCATAGGGTATACAATAAAAATTGTCTCTACAAAAAACATTTCAGACAGGGTGAACAAGCATTCTACTCAAAACAAAAACAAATAAAATGGTTGGACGACAACCCAATGGATGTTGCTTGAATCTATATCCGTTATCTTTCAAGTTGCTTCTTTGTTGGCTGCACTCACTCACCCCGGTCACATCGTTATCTATGCTCCCGGGGATTCGCTCCTTTGCCGTCGCGATGCATCTTGAAATCCATTGGGTATATAAAGAGATCCTTTTTATTCAAAAACACTCAATACACTTCCGGTGCCTCAACGACACCGGAATTCATTTTTTCATCAATGCAGTATAGGCCACTATGAATAAAAACTTTTATTCTGTTCAGCCATTTTCACTAAACACTCACAAGGTACGAATCTATCGCCATACTGATTTTCCAGCCTACGCAGAATCTCCACTACTCTGGCACAACCAAGGCTATCAAT
The DNA here is from genome assembly GCF_026153155.1 of Photorhabdus aballayi. NCBI lineage: Bacteria > Pseudomonadati > Pseudomonadota > Gammaproteobacteria > Enterobacterales > Morganellaceae > Photorhabdus > Photorhabdus aballayi. Next base: position 87,715 of record NZ_JAPFCD010000009.1, read on the forward strand.
ATAACGGAATGGGCCACCAAAGAATGGCGGAAAACCAATGCCGAATACTGCCCCAATATCACCATCACGTGGACTTCTGATAATGCCTTCATCCAAACAACGAACAGCTTCATTAAGCATTAGCATCACACAGCGTTGAGCTATTTCTGACGAGAGCATATGCGACTCAGGTGTTATATTCAGCAAAGTATAAATTGAACTATCAACTTTTTTGCCTTTCTTGCCAAACTGCCAAAATTTTCTGGACTCTGATGCATATAAATAGAAACCACGGCCATTTTTCCTACCCTTACGACCATCTTTCAGTACAGCATCGAGAGATTCAGGAGCGGCAAAACGCGGACCTAGTTGTTCCACCAGAATCGGCATGATTTTGGTGCCAACATCAATGCCCACTTCATCTAATAAATTAATCGGCCCGACCGGGAAACCAAAATTAACCAGAGCTTTGTCTATATGATCAATGGGCTCTCCTGCTACCAGACAATGCGCGGCCTCACTAATATAAGGGACAAGAATCCGGTTTACATAAAATCCGGCTTTATCACCAACCACGATAGCAGTCTTACCCTGTTTCTTCGCCAAAGCAACTGCTGTAGCAATCGTTTTCTCACTGGTCCCTTGATGTGGAATCACTTCCACCAGCGGCATCTTATCCACTGGACTAAAATAATGCAGACCAATCACCTGCTCTGGTCGTTGGGCTTTTTCAGCAATCTGATGGATAGGTAGTGAAGACGTATTAGATGCAAATATGGTTTCTGGTTTAGCATTTTTTTCAATTTCTGCCACCATTTGCTGTTTCAATGGCAAATCCTCAAACACTGCTTCAACAACAATATCGGTTTGCCCGAAACCATGATAATCCGTCGTTCCTGAAATCAGCATCATTTGTTGAGCACGCTCTGCCGGGCGTAGTCGTTTTTGCTTCACCCGTTTGGACAACAAATCCCAAGTATATTTCAGTACCTGACTAATGCCCTTCTCGTTAATATCTTTAATCCGTACCGGTAGTTTGCCACGGGTGGCTGTTACATTCGCAACGCCTCCGCCCATCAGGCCACCACCTAACACACCAACACGCTTAATTTCCGCCGGTTTCTCTGATGAACCCGTTTCACTCTTCAACGAAGTTGCAGCAAAAAACAGATTACGTAAAGCGGCAGATTCCCGAGTCATTGCCAGTTCACCAAATGCTACCGCCTCAGCCTGTAAACCCTGACTCATGCCTTTTTCAACACCTTCTTTGACAACATCAATAATTCGTTCAGGTGCAGGATAATGCCCACGAGTTTTCGCCAGCGTCTTTTTACGAACGATATTAAACAAAAAGTATCTTCCTAAGGGGCCAACTAATAATCGTTGTTGCCACGGCAAAGGTTTACGAATAGGAATACCCTTTTTGACTTTTTCGATAGCAATATCCAGCAGAATATCCAACGGCACAGCATCATCCACCAATCCGAGCCGTAATGCCTGTTTCGCCCGTAGCTGTTTACCAGTCAGAATGATATCCAACGCTGAACTGACGCCAATAAGCCTTGGCAACCGCTGAGTACCACCGGAACCGGGTAATAACCCAAGTTGAACTTCAGGTAATCCAAGACGAGTCTTATCATCCAGTGAACATACACGCCAATGACATGCAAGCGCCAGTTCCAAACCTCCCCCCAAACAAGCGCCATGAATTGCTGCTACGACAGGCAAGGGGTAATTAGCTATCTGAGAAAAGAGTTTCTGCCCCTTTTCAGCCAAATCTCGCGCATCTTCTTTGGTCTTACATCCGGCAATCATAGAAATATCAGCACCGGCAATAAACGTATCCGGCTTACCGGAAATCAATATTAATCCTTTAAGACCAGAAGATTGCTGAGCTTGTTTGAAAACATTCAGAAACTGATCAACAAATTCTGCTTTCAGCGTATTTACCTTTTCTCCCGGCACATTAATGGTGATAACGCCGATCTTATCTGGCCTGACATTAAAACTGAAGACAGAAGCAGTTTGGTTTGTATCCATCGTGATGGGTGCAGCATCATGTTGAGCCTGAGTCATTATTCCACCTCCAATACCATAGCTGTGCCCAACCCGCCAGCAGCACAAGCGGTTGTCAACCCAAGCCCACCGCCACGACGACGCAACTCATTCAATACTTGCGTCACCATACGAGCTCCTGTCGCTGCGAATGGGTGCCCATAAGCGATTGAACCGCCTAAGACATTAAATTTGTCCATATCGACTTCACCAATCGCCTGAGCACGCCCTAATTTATTACGAGCAAATTCATCACTGGCAAACATTTTCAAGTTTGCCAGTGTCTGAGCGGCAAAAGCTTCATGCATATCGATTAAAGTCAGATCTTTCAGTGTAATACCTGCACGATCAAGCGCTATTGGCGTAGCGTATGACGGCCCTAATAACATATCTTGCCAGACATCAATGGCTGAGAATGCATAACTACGCAGATAACCAAGCGGTTTTGCCCCCAATGCCTTAGCCACTGATTCACGCATCAATATAACTGCCGCTGCGCCATCCGTCAGCGGTGTACTGTTTGCAGCAGTGACCGTTCCGTACTTACGGTCAAATGCCGGACGCAGCTTCGCATAAGAGGTCAGCACAGAATTTTTACGAATATTATTATCTTCAAGCAATGCTTCACGGTACGGTGGGAAGTGAGCTGTCATGACTTCATCAACCAACAATCCCTGCTCCCAAGCTTTCGCAGCCAGAATATGGGAGCGGTGTGCTAATGCATCCTGATCTTCTCGACTGATACGGTAAGTCTTCGCCATCTGTTCCGCGGTATCTCCCATCCGCAGACCTGTCGAATATTCCGCTACCGCCGGAGATACAGGCAATAAATCGCGAAATTTAAGGCGGCTAAGTAACTTAAGGCGTTGCGATAACGTTTTAGCCTTATTCATATCCACCAAAGTACGAGCCAGGGATTTAGTCACGCCAATCGGCAATACAGACGAAGTATCGGCTCCGCCAGCAATCCCGATATTCACCGTGCCAGCCATAATGCTTTCAGCCACATTGGCAATCGCCTGAAAACTGGTGGCGCATGCACGGGAGACACTGTAAGCATCAGTACTCACACTTAACCCAGTACCAAGAACGATTTCACGAGCAATATTTGGCGCTTCCGGCATTTGCACCACTTGCCCAAACACCAATTGGTCAATCTTTTCAGGGAGTAAACCACTCCTAGTCACAAGTTCGCTGACGACTGATTTACCCAAATCCACAGCCGGTATGCCGTGATACGATGTTGCCTGTTTAGCAAATGGAATGCGTAGCCCGCTGACAATGGCGATACGATCACCTTGCTGTGTCACTTTTGTTAAAGGACGACTCATAACGGCTCCTGAAAGATTATCGTTAACTGAATCAAATTACTGAAAAAACTTTTCAACCAATCTGGACAGGTCTGACCTGATAGATCATTGTTAGCGTAATGTTTATAAATAGCAAACCTGAATAAACCAAAAATGAGAGGAAGCGCAACTTTAATTTATTTAATGGCTAAATGGTTTCAATACTTATTCGAACACGTTCGCAAGCTGCTTTTTGCAACACCGGTCTATTACACCAGTCATAATTCCATTACTAAAATATTCATAATGAATTCTAATATCTGATCCCTCTTATACTACCGAGAAACTCTCACTACCTCTTAAAGGATATTTATCTGCCGAAATTTGATCTTAAAAAATCATTTTTAAACGTTTTTATTAATATCAAAAATCATTTTTTTGTTAACTGAGTCGCGTTTTTGATATCAACTTGGTAATATTTTAAAAACATCCTTGCAACATCAACTGTTGTCAGACCTATACTTCACGACTGGTCTGATTTGTCAACAAGACAAACCGATCCTACAATCCTGCGCTCCTTGCTAAAGATAAGTGGCATAGTTAAATAATAAACAAGAGGGTTTTGGTTATGAACCAGAAAAACCTGTTCACCCGTTCAGCATTAGCGGTTGCAGTGGCAATAATTTCATCGAATGCTGGCGCTGCTGGTTTCCAGTTAAATGAATTTTCTACTTCGGCTTTGGGCCGCGCTTTTTCCGGGGAAGGCGTTGTTGCTGATAACGCAGCGGTAGGAAGCCGTAACCCAGCAGCAATGACACTGTTTGATCGCCCATCATTCTCTATTGGCGCCGTCTATATCAACCCAGATGTTGATATTACCGGTAAATCCCCAGTAACAGGCAAAAGTACTAACGCTAAAAATATTGCTCCTACCGCTTGGATACCTAACATACATTTCATTATGCCAATCGATGATCAATGGTTTGTTGGTACTTCGGTCACCACCAACTTCGGCCTGGCAACGGATTTTAGCAATAACTATGAAGCAGGCCCTATCGGCGGTAAAACTGACCTGACAACGTTGAACTTCAACTTAAGCGGTGCTTATAAACTGAATGATCACTTCAGCTTTGGTTTAGGACTGAACGCTGTTTATGCGGATGCAGAAATCGTCCGTCATGCGGGCGCTCTGTCATATCACCCTAAATTACCAAAAGGTCTCATAAAACCAACTGATGAAGTTGCTAATCTGTCAGGCAAAGATTGGGGCTATGGTTGGAACGCAGGCATCATGTATGAAGTGGATGAAAATAACCGTTACAGCCTGACTTACCGTTCTAAAGTTAAAGTTAAGTTTAAAGACGGCGATTATAAAAATGACGTGCCTGTTGCGCTAGGTCAAATGCTGGAAAAAGCGGGAGTGAATTTACCTGCTACTGGAGGCAAAACCATTGGCGGTAGATTGGATCTCAATTTGCCAGATATCTGGGAGATTTCCGGTTATAACCGCGTAGCGCCTAAATGGGCTATCCACTATAGCCTGGCGTATACAGGCTGGAGTGAGTTTAATGAATTGAAAGGGACCAGAAATAAAGACGGCTCCGTCCTGTTCAGTAAACATGAAGGCTTCAAAGATGCCTACCGTATTGCTTTAGGTACAACTTACTATCACGACGACAACTGGACATTCCGTACAGGTATCGCCTTTGATGACAGCCCAATTCCGGCTGAAAACCGTTCTATTTCCATTCCGGACCAAGATCGTTTCTGGCTAAGTGCTGGCGCAACCTACGCATTTAACAAAGATGCTTCTGTTGATGTAGGTGTTTCATATATGCACGGTCAGAAAGTCACAGTTAAAGAGAAATTGTCTGAAGCATTGCCTTACGCATATGAATTCGAAGCTAAAGGTACTGCTTGGCTGTATGGTGTGAACTTCAACTACGCATTCTAATAACATTCCACCCTAAAAAAGGATAGCGACATTGCTATCCTTTTTTATCTACGCAGTTAAAAACCAAATAAAGCGTTATCAATCATCAATACTATCTAAATCATCCTGTAATGCTTCGGCATTTGGATTTTTCGTGGCTTCCAGTTTACCGCCGCTTGCCATAAAATCATGGCTCTGGAAGTAAGCCTCACGCATCATCAAATAGGGATCTGACGAGTTCTTCAACAAGCCATCAGAATCCAGTAAACGAGCACGGGTTTCAATTCCTTCAAATGCCCACTTGCCGGCTGACATCCAAATAGTCAGATAACTCAGCATTGGGTAAGTCATATCCGCCCAATTTCCCCCTTCATCACGTAGGGTGAAACTGCCATAACCCGGTAATACAACATAAGGACCATACCCCGCTTTATAATAGCCCAGAGTACTCCCAAAGCGTTTTGGCTCTTCTTTTGCCAATTTGGGGTTTGCCATCGTTGCAACATCAATCAGCCCTCCCATACCCAAAATGGTATTCAGGAAAAAACGATTAAAATGTTTCATTCCCTGATATGGGTTACCCCGCAAGAAACTGTTTACCATACTAGCCGGCTCTTCGAGATTACTCAGAAAATTACCCAAACCGTTTCGAGCAGGCATCGGCACATAATCACGCCACGCTACCGCGACTGGACGTAAAACATAAGGGTCAAGAACATCATAATTAAAGTTGAACATTGTACGGTTAAAGCCTTCCAATGGGTCTGAACGCCCCTGTTCAACAGTATCAGATGAATTAGCGCATCCCACTAGTAATGCGGCGGTAAGAGCGATTCCGCCCAAACGATACTTCATACATCTCTCCAAGTAATAACTTTCTAGATCCGGCAGATCAGTTTGTTGCACGACTCGCCGATAATCATCAATAATGTGAATATTACTGACAATCTAACTTGAATGGTACTCAATTTAAGTGATCACTAAATAGGCAAACAGTTTATAACGCCTTATCTTAGGAAGAAAAAACCGTTATAATAAAGCTATGTCCCCTTAGTTAAATGGATATAACAAGCCCCTCCTAAGGGCTAATTGCAGGTTCGATTCCTGCAGGGGACGCCAGAAGCACATCCCACCAAGGTTAATGAACTTAGATTTTTCCAATTAAATCATGTAAATAAATTCAATGCTTGTCTAAGCAAGTCCGTTTTCGTTTAGTGGAATCTAAATACAATCATTAATTGGTTCTCTTATCCATGCAAAAAATAAACGCCTTACCTAGCGCTTTCATTCAAAATCGAGTTTTTACTTTTTTTCTTTCTCTGCACAGACCTTATCACGATAGATTTGCTGTAGTTTTTCGTACCTATCTTTTGCTGCCTTTCCTTCTACCATTTTTGCATCGCTAGTCTCTATGAAGTCAGCAAAAACACTCCAGTGACATCCAAGGCTGAATTTTTCGCTATTGGGATAATATTGACCACATTGGCACCAACCTGCTTATGTTGCCCTATCCATTTCTTTGAAACCTTTCGCTACATCTCAACTGAAATAAATCGCACATATCAATAATCAGTACAATACAGAAATGCTATCCATTCAAATAGTCAGCTTTTTCAAATTACACGGTACTCTATTATTGATTAGAATTAATGCCGACCAAAGGTCGGCATTATTTTATTAATTGGTCATCGAATAGATAAAAATCTAAAGATTTTGCTTATTTGGCACTTAGCACTTCGTTTAATTTGCCTTCATCAAGCTGACGACAACGCTTCGCTACTACAATCGTTGCAACACCATTGCCAATCAGATTTGTTAAAGCTCTTGCTTCTGACATAAAACGATCTATTCCCAAGATTAATGCCAACCCTGCTAATGGTAAATGCCCAACGGCAGAAATTGTCGCAGCTAATACAATAAATCCACTACCTGTTACACCAGCGGCACCTTTAGAAGATAACAGCAATACAACTAATAGCGTTATTTGATGCACAATATCCATGTGAGTATTCGTTGCCTGAGCAATAAATACCGCAGCCATTGTCAGGTAAATAGAAGTACCATCTAAATTAAAGGAATATCCCGTCGGTATCACCAATCCAACAACAGATTTCTGGCATCCCACTTTCTCCATTTTATCCAGCATCCGAGGTAATGCAGATTCAGAAGATGATGTTCCCAATACGATTAGCAGTTCTTCTTTAATGTAATTAATAAACCGGAATATACTAAACCCTGTGGCTTTTGCGATTGTTCCCAAAACAAATACCACAAAAAGAATACAAGTGATATAAAAGCAAACTATTAGCTGCCCTAATTGCACCAATGTGCCAATACCATATTTCCCGATGGTAAATGCCATTGCGCCAAAAGCCCCTAAAGGCGCTAATCTCATTATCATATTAATAATGCCGAAAATAACATGAGAAAAACCATCAATGATACTAAAGATTGGTTTTCCTTTATCTCCTAAACGATGAAGGGCAAAACCAAATAACACAGCAAATAATAAGACCTGCAAGATATTACCACTAGCAAACGCCCCGATGACACTGGCCGGAATAACATCAAGTAAAAATGCTACTATCCCTTGTTCAGCAGCCTTCTCCGCATATAGGGATACCGCTTTAACATCTAACGTAGAGGGATCGATATTCATCCCTGCCCCAGGCTGTACAACATTGACGACAATCAATCCAATAATCAAAGCAATGGTGCTAACTATTTCAAAATATACCAGTGCAATAGCGCCTGTCTTACCAACAGCTTTCATACTTTCCATACCTGCGATGCCGGTTACAACGGTACAGAAAATAACAGGAGCAATAACCATTTTGATTAACTTAACAAATCCATCACCTAATGGCTTCATTTCTGCACCAAGCTGTGGGTAGAAATGCCCCAAAAGTATGCCGATGGTTATTGCAACCAAAACTTGAAAATAAAGACTCTTTAGTAAATTTTTCTTCACTTCTTAATTCCCTAATCCATAGTATAAGTCAGACTCTATTTATTCTTATTAGAACAGTGTTGTTATTGTTAAATGTACTTTATACCTTTATTTAATAAAATATAAAGTAAATTTTCATCATTTTTTCACAAAAAGTTAAAATTAACACACAATTTTTTAAGATATAGATCACATAAACACACAATCAAGAACCACACTAAGATGATTGAACCAATAATCATCTCATAAGTTATTTAAACCTTTCCATTTAAAAATATTATTTACTTGAAGAACGTTTGTTTTTCAATCCTTTCAGTATTACCTTGAAAAAACTAACAAGTTTTTGATACATGAACATTTTGATAACAATGAAATTATAAGAAATCATTAACTATAATTGTACAACTTGGTTGCTTTTTTATAATTTAAGCAACAATATACATGACATGATATCAATACCTGAAAGAAAACAATTCTCATCATGAAATTAGACACCCCGTTAAATTACCATATGCAGATACCGGAAAATCCGCTCTCTTCTACCCCCGTGATATTAATCCACGGGTTATTCGGCGATCTCAATAATCTTGGGGTCTTGGCCCGTGATTTACAGCAATACTATCCCGTCATTCAAATCGATGTACGCAATCACGGTTTATCTCCACGGGCAAATAACATGGATTATCACGACATGGCCCAAGATGTTATTTCCCTGCTGGATCATCTGCAAATTCAGGCTGCCATTATTATTGGTCATTCAATGGGTGGTAAGATCGCTATGGCAATGACCGCACTAGCACCAGAACGGATAGAAAAAATTGTTCTTATTGATATAGCACCCGTCGCCTATCAGGTTCGCCGTCATGACCAAATTTTTACCGCACTGAACAAAGTGACAGAAGCCGGAGTTAAAACCCGTCAAGACGCCGCTAAAATTATGCGAGAAAATATTCAGGAAGAAGGCGTCATTCAGTTTTTACTGAAATCATTCCATCAAGGGGAATGGAAATTCAATTTACCGGTATTAATTGATCAATATGAAAAAATCAGCGGCTGGCAAGAAATCCCTACATGGCCTCATCCTGCCCTGTTTATTCGTGGAGGCCTCTCCTCTTATATCCTGGAAGAATACCGGAATGATATCGCCAGACAATTTCCACAAGCCAAAGCTTGGGTTATTGCCGGTTGCGATCACTGGGTTCACGCAGAAAAACCAGACGCCGTTTTAAAGGCAATTCATCGTTTTCTTAATACCGATATGGAATTAATGTAGGAAATCGGTTAATTAGCGATAAAAGTGGCTCATTTATCTTGAGCCACTTGATTATCATGAACTTAATTAGGCAAATTTCCCCTTACCAATCGTGACATCTGCCCACGCTGTCGTAATAGCCATTTTCACCTGACTTTCCAAACCCTCAATGAAACCATTATCACCCACGGTCGGAGCAAAACTGCTCATCGCCTGGATCAAAGAATCCACCGCATTATCTGACAGTGCCGTAAATTCGCGCTCCCCGAATGCGTTCTTATCACCTATCTGTGTCACCAATTTGGCACGATTGCCGTTAAAGTAATCATTAACAGTGATCGAACCCACCGATTCAAAGATCTCCTGCGCACTGTTGCCCTGAGTATGGCGATTCACCGACAACACCAAATCATATCCGCTACGCTGCAACCACAGGTTTTGCCAGTCAACACCATTGAGCAATATCATGTCTTCTGCGCTGATATCATTGACCGACGTATCAATCACCTCTCCGCTAACCACAAAACTGTCTGCACCCAAACCACCCTGGAAGCGGTTCTGATACCCGCCTAGCACGAGTAAATCCTGCCCCTCACCGCCATCAAACTCACTGAACTTCGAAATCGCCGCGGCTATCAAGTGATCATCACCTTCTCCGCCGTTGATTACTGCATGGTATCCCATCAGTTTTATCGCATCATTGCCGGAACAACCATCTATCCGGTTGTCATTACCAAATACTCTGGCAAAGTCATTACTTTCACCCAATTCAATTTGGTTATTATTGCCAATGGCGACAACATAATCCTGACCTTCCCCACTCTCCACCCGGTTATGGTTGCCGGAGGCGACGACGTAATCTTGTCCGTTACCCGCATCAATAAAACCGCCTTCACCAAAGATAAACCCCTGATCATTGCCTTCACCCATAAACACATGGTTAATGCGTCCGGCCACCACTGCGGTATCATCCCCTTGACCGCCAAACATCCAATTTTCACGCCCCATCAGGACGCCCACATCATCTCCTTCACCGCCGGTAAAGATGTTGGAAGTGCCAATGGAATAATAAACATCATCACCGCGCCCACCCCAGAAGTTATTGTTATCGCCCAGATAGGCGCCAAGATCTTTACCATCGCCACCCCAGTTGAAGTTATAGTTCCCTAACGATATATGGATATCGCCATCATCATGCAAATGGCCGCTGTTACGCAGGAAATCAAAGGTCTTTTCCTCCATATTAAGCAAATCAGTCGTCAAGTTCTCTTTCAAATGCGTGACTAAAGACTTCATTTCTGTTTGCTTATCTTTACTGAACATTGTCGCAAACAGATTAGGTAGATTTAGCGAGTTAAAACCAAATGCAGGTTTTGCTTTATCATCGGCCTGATCGCGCTGTCCATTGATGTTCACCGAAGATTCCGGTTCACGATTTGCATCAGGCGCTTTCTCTTGCAGGCCATGACTTTCTGCAAACGACCTGATGCCATCCTCGCCCATATTAATGCTCGCTTTCAAACCATCAAGCAACTTTTCCGGGTTAGTAAAGGCTTTCAATTGCTCACCACTAAACTCCCCAATAAGCTCTAGCATCTCTCGCAGAATCGCTTCGCCATCAACTTGTTCTCCTGTGCGGGAAACAATTTGCCCTTCTGCGGTGTAATTCACGCCAAAGATATCCGCTAAGGTAGTATCCGCGTTTACACTTGCTAATCGACCAAGCAGCTTATTCTTAAGCTGACGCGGCAGGTCTTGCGGATTATAGGTAAAGGTAGTTTTCGCCATACCGGTTGCTGAATATTGCTGAGTCATCAAACCAAACAGTGAACCCAGATTGGTATCCATAATCGACTGGATATGATCACCGAACATAAAATTCCAGTTACCGGCGGTCACCTGGATATCTGCCCCTTGACCACCGACGGCAAAGTTAAAAGCTAGCTTTTCATTAGCCTGACGGAATTTATTCGCACGGCTCATGGTGCCCATATTAGTAACGTTGCTGGTTAGCCATTGGTGATATTTTTTATTCAACGTTGCTTCAATATCTCGCTTCAAACCGCGGCTACTACGTTCATGCTGTAAATCCAGATCAACCAACGTCTTGTAGTTCACACTGCTGGTTTGATCCAAACGGGACATGTCCTGTACAAATTTCTCCGCACCGGCGATGGTCCATTGCTGCTCTTGTGCGATTAACCAATCTTGTTCTTTGCCAGAGTAGGCAATATCTTGTAATACGCCGGTAACCTGCATCACACCATCAAATGGATTAACGAGTGGCGGTGTTGGAATGGATTTATCCATCATCACAATCAAATCATTACTGCTGCCCTGATTGAAGCTGACGTTACGATTACCGATAAACATCTGCGCCCCTTCAAGCGCTTGGTAACCATTGATATCGAAGCTGTGTTTGCTGTCACCGTCACCGAGATGAACCATCACATTATTGTCACCAAAGGCCAGTGATTTAAAACCACCAGCGCCTACTTTGATACCGATGTTCGATGTTCCCCAGTTGACAGCCGTAAATTCTCCTTCTCCCACATTAACCTGAATGTTGCCGGAGTAGCTAAGCTGATTATTCGATTTATCGTTGGAGTCAATCTGAATGGTATTTTCACGTTTCTTTGGCACAACAAAAGGACGACGATATTCTGCAACTGCCCCTCTCGTCACCGCATCGGCGCTAGTGCATCCCACCTTGGAAAGAGTGATGTCACTTTCAGTAATACCGCGAACAACTCTTTCCGTACTCGTCGTCAATTCACCCTGTTTATCCCATTCGAATACAATTTTGTTATCGGGCAAGTTATTAACCCATTGGTTATTTGCATCACGGGTAAATTTACGGCCTGTTGCATCAATCGCGACTTCGCTACGGCGGGCGGAAACATTACTGCGAATACCTTGCTTATCTAACTCGGTGATAAAACGGCGGGCAAAACCGTCCCGTTTGTCATCACTTATCAAAGAACAACCCACAATGCTGATATGGTCAGGTTTACTCGCCTGTTTAAAATCATGACTAAACTGTTTTAGTCTCACAGCCAATTCATCGGCAGTGTAACCACTCAAGCGAATGTTATTTTGCTCTGACATATCACGGCCATGACCGACAATTTGCCAACGTAACTTACCGGAGACTCTAGCAGGGTCGCCATAAACGACACGATATTTACCGTCAGCATCAAGTTGCGCCACCACACTGGAATCCGGGTGTTTACCAGCCAGATTGGCGGCAGCTTTGGCAACGACCGGATCATCTTCCATTTGAATAATAACCTGATGGCTAAAACGCGTTGTAAGCTCATCGGCTTGTGGTGTGACAACCACCGGCTCCCACGTCCCTGCATTTTTGTTTTTGATGATGTCACTTGATGATAATTTTTCCAGTGACGGGTTCGCCGCATCCCCCTCAACGGGCACTTTAAGTATTAGTCTGTTCGCTGCCGGATAAGAGAGGACTTTATCGATATTCGACTTCACAAAGCTAGCAGCTTGCTTAAAGTTGTCGCTCTCAACTTCAACTAAAACTTTCTTAGTTTGCTTACCTTGTTTAACTGTCACTTCCAAGGTGATATCACCTTCTCGGTAATCAACTACCCGCCCAGTGGCGTTTGAACCCAGGGTAAACGCCTTACCTTGTTCTTTTAATGCACGTAATACGTAGTTTTGTTCGCCCTCACGTGACGTTTTCCAAACGCCGTCATATCTCGCAATGGTTCCCTCTTCAAACCGATTGAATTGAACATAGAAGCTTTGATCCCGCTGTTCACTCGCCTGAAAGGTATAGCTGGTGAGGTAACCTTTATGAAAAGAATCCATAAAACGACGGAAATCGTTATAGTTCGCAAATGATTTGGCGCCATAGTTAGGATCATAAAATGACCAAACGGTTTGATTGATTTTTTTATGAACTACAACCGACATGGCATGTTCTTCAGACATAAATGTCATATAGGCCGATTTTCTCACATGACGCAACTTATCCATGACGGATTCATAGCCTTCAGCCGAATAATCCAATGCATTATTAATGTTCGGCCCAGTTAATCCATTAGCTTTCAGCTTGCCACCATAGGCAACATTCGCTTTTCTATAAGCCTCGGGGGTAGAGCTATCCATAAATTGGCTGTACTGCATCGATAATAAATCTTCAATAACCAGTCCAATATTTTGACGGCGATATTGGGTTAACAAAGCGGATTCAATAGCGTTGATATCGGTTTTCTTATTAACTGATTTGTCGTTGTAAGCTTTAACGGTGTCCTTTAACCACAACATATAAGCTTTACCACCCCCTGAACCATGTACTCGTTCTTCCATTAAATAGCGGGCAGATAAAGCAAAACACAATCCCTTCAAGAGTTTCTTGGACTCAACACTATCTCCTTTAGTCACGAGCACGCTGCCGATTTCCGGGATAATTTTGCTTATTTTTTCTAACACATTACCATCTTGGCTAAAATGGAATGAATAAGCCTCCAGCTCTTTCCCATGCGCGATAAAATCGAAAATTTTATTATCAATTTTTTGTAAAACATCCCCTTTTATTGCCCCACGATGTTGAGAAGATGTTGTCAGCAGATTTTTATCCAGCGGAGATTGATTATTAACCTGCAACCGATTAATCATGCTTTCCGCATCTTTCAGTATGGTCAGATCTTCTTCCATTAATCCTGCACTGAATCGCCCATCGGCCTGTATGACAAGCTCAGGGTTAACATGGCTGCTGGTTTCAGGCCTAGTTGTTGACTGATAATCCTTTCCAGCTAAACCACTGCCAAGTGCGCCCATACGCTGTGGCTTAGCATTGTCGCTCTGCTTCGCGCTATTTGCATCAGTTTGTGCCTGAACCACTTTATCCTCAGCCACAGCAATATCTTGTTTGCCTCGATTCTCCGCCTCCTGATAGACAACGTTAGCATCATTTTTCGCTTTTTCTGCCTGCTGTTGTTGTAACCGTGCTTCTTCCTTTCTTAATTCTGCTTTTTTATAGGCTTCTAATAAATCTTGCTGCACACCAATACGATGCCGCTCACTTTTCGCTATACCGGCCTCCGATTGCACAATCGCTTTTTTTACTTTTTGTTGATTATCGGTAACATTTTGCTGAGCATTAAATAACTCGCCCTGTGTAGTAGATTTGGTGTGATCCCATTTACTCTGAACATTACCCAAAAATCCGGCAGCAAATTGATTACGCCATTGGTTACCTGATTTACCGTGGTAATCGTTAAAGTCATTCAGTACATCCAAGCCTTGAGTCATGGAAAGCAGTTCATCTGTTACTGCTTGCGATTCTTCTTTTATCGCATCACGCTGCGCTTGCCCATTGGTGTTTAGCGCTGCCTGATCCGTTGATTCCAGTTGAGATTGCACTCCTGCAATTGCTGTCAGTTGCTTCTCTTTTTCTTGTTCTAAGATACGGCGATCTTCTTCGGCTTTATCTTTATCGCTTAACGCATTTTGCGCTGCTTTATCCTGTTTTGCGTGTTCAATAACAACCTTAGCTGGTCGTGCGCTCTCAGATTTCGCAACAATATTATCGAGAATATAACCTACGCCATCATTTAAACCTGTACCTTTAAATCCAATTCGGTTACTACCCGTTTTTGCTGTCAGCTCCAGCGTTTTGTTTTGCCATCCAGCAGCATCTCCAGAAGTTGAAAATACCCGTTCACCATTCCAGAAAACCTCCATACCATTGTTGGTAAGATAAGAATTATGACGATTGGCAAAATCAAAATTCAGTGAAATAACTTCTCCCTCGAACAAGTTTTGTAAATCCTGATAAATCATGGTGTTTACATCCGCATCAAGTTCACTGACTCGTTCTCCATGCCCCTCTTTATCAAGACCGTAAGCACCGGCTGAGTGATATGCTTCAATACCATTAGTTGCCAGCCAGCCGTAATTACCTTGTTCAAAATTACCATTGATGATCAGATTGGCTTCCTGTTCCGGATCATCGCCCTCATTAATATTCAATGAATTATGGATATTTTCGAGCTCAGGCGTTTCGACCGCGGTTACAGAACCATTCAGACGACTACTTAAATCCGAACTTACCTGCGCAATTTCATCCATCTTGAAACCGTTAATAGAGGAAACTTCGGTTAAGTTAATCGCTCCGCGGCCTTTATGGGTTCCGGATGTATTAGCTTCCCCGCCTTGAACCAGATAGTTGATCGCCTGACTGCCCCCCACACCTAACGCTGTCTGTTTGATATGTTCAAAGAAGGAAGAGAGTTTGTGACTTTGCGTATTGCTTTCTGCAACAGAGAAACTATAGAAATCACCGTTACCAATCTTAATCGCCACGTTATTGCGTGCATAGGAAGCATTGATACCCAAACCATCGCCTACATGGATATTCGCATTGCCTTTACCCTTCATAACCGCAACATTAAGACCATTCCCGATTTTGGTATTGACGTTATATTCACCCCACACTGCGTTAACGGAAACACCATCGCCTACTTTGGTATTCACATTCAGGTCGCCATGCGTCGCCGTCACATTTAAGCCATTCCCCATCGTGGTGGTAATATTCGCTTTGCCTTTTGCCGCGGTAGCCTGCATGCCGTCACCCACTTTAGTGACAATATTTCCTTCACTCCATAAGGCATTAAAATTGTCGCCATTACCCACCTGAGTCACAATGTTAGCCTCACCTTTGGCAAGCACAACATTGCGCCCATCACCGACCTTGGTAATAACATTAGCTTTACCCCAAGCGCCGGTGTAATCATCACCGTGACCGACATGAGTGATAATATTGGCGTCCCCCTGAACAACCGCCACTTCTTGTCCATCACCTATTTTGGTCACGATGTTCGCTTTACCTTTCGCGAAGTTATAACGGTCACCATGCCCCTTTTGCGTCAGGATATTAGCCTCTCCCCAAACCGCATTAATACCGGCGCCATTCCCCACTTTGGTAATGATATTGGCTTTACCTTTAGCAAACCCCACCGTTGTACCATGACCAATATGGGTCATAACATTACCCACATTCGACACAAGCAGACCGACGGTCGTCCCTTCTCCAACTTTAGTCAGAATATTACCTTCGCCAAACAGTACGCCAGCGGTCGTCGAGTTGCCCACATGAGTAATAACGTTAGCTTTCGCCCCTGCAACAACCCCCATAAAATCATTACCGGTTTTGGTGACAATATTGGCTTCTCCCAGCGCCAAAACACCGGTTAAACCATCGCCGACATGGGTCATGATATTGGCCTGACCAAACATTGCCGCCAACGTTGTACCATCACCGATTTTAGTCATCACATTCAGTTCACCGGCAAACAAACCAATACTGGGGCCATTACCCACATGGGAATAGATATTCGCTTTACCTATCACCAAAGCAGCTGTCAGATCATTACCTACCTTGGTCAACACATTCGCGCCACCGATCATGGCAGCAAAAGTATTGCCATTCCCCGCATGGGTAAAAATATTGGCCCCGCCCATCATTGCTGCCAACGCCCTGCCGTTACCCACTTTAGTCGCGACATTGCCTTTTGCCAGCATCAGAGCCACACTCGTCCCCTCGCCAATATGGGTAAACACATTGCCAACCGCCGCCATCAGCGCCAACGCATCACCATCACCCACTTTAGTAAAGATATTTACTGCGCCCCCCATCAGCGCCCACACATCGCCTTTACCAACATGAGTAAAGAGGTTGCCTGCACCAATCATGGCTGCAATCGCAACCCCATCCCCGACTCTGGTAAAGATATTGCCTGCCGCCCCCATCACGCCCAAAGTCTGACCGCCACCGACATGGGTCAGTACATTACCTATACCAAACATAGCGCCAGTAGTATCGCCATCGCCTATTTTAGTCAGGATATTGGCGCCGCCGAGCATCACACCTACCGTATTCCCGTTACCTATGTGAGTCAGAACGTTTGCGCCACCGCCCATCACGGCCAACACATCGCCTTGCCCTTTCTTGGTAAGAAAATTCGCCCCACCCAACGCAATTGCCTTGGTATTCGACATTTCGGCATCATCAGTGATATGCGTGATAACGTTAGCCCCACCGAGCATACCGGAAACCAAATCACCTGCGCCGAGCTTAGTCAGCACATTGGCGCCGCCCACCAATACCGAGGAGACATTGCCATTTCCTTTTTGGGTCATGAGATTAAAACCGCCCGCACCTAACCAGCTTGCTTTACCATTGCCTATCTGCGTGTGCGTGTTATAACCACCTAACATGAAAATCTGGCTGTTGCCATTGCCTTTGTGGATTGAAATATTGCCAACCGCCAGAAGATGTGCCAAATATCGTCCATTTCCGATACGGACGAAAACATTTACCGCACCACCAGCATGAACATCCATATCTCCACGCTGACTTTGATGAACAACGACATTTGCCAGACCAGTGCCGCGGAATGTCAACTTACCCTCTACTCCCTTTTT
Source organism: Photorhabdus aballayi (assembly GCF_026153155.1). Classification (NCBI taxonomy): domain Bacteria; kingdom Pseudomonadati; phylum Pseudomonadota; class Gammaproteobacteria; order Enterobacterales; family Morganellaceae; genus Photorhabdus; species Photorhabdus aballayi. The sequence continues at coordinate 105,627 of NZ_JAPFCD010000009.1, forward strand.
TACAATGACGTTCGCAGCACCCGCACCTTCAAAATTGACATTGCCATAGGTGACACTGGATGTAATAACGTTTCCACCGCCAGCGCCATCGAATTGAATATCACCAGAGCTGTCGCCACGGTTAGTAGATGGGTTTACCAGTGCTTGCTGACGGTATTCTTCGGTATGTGCTAACCGCTCCGAACCATACCGCATCGTTGCATTAAGGCTATATTGAATCTGGCTTAACACGCAGCTACCTGCACTCATCGAGTGGTAACCGTTTGCGGATGAAATATCTTCATCAGCCAGATCGCCAGTATGATCACCTGCTTTGAACCACGCATTGACAAGGTATTTGAGTTCCTGCGTGATAGGATCATTTACCAGTTCAACCACCACTACTCTGGTGTATGACTCCAGATATTTAGCATACACATAAGTATTCGGTTGACGGTTCGATCTCACTGCGGAAACATCAAACTTCTGGCAATTGATCGCACGCTCTCCCATCTTTGCATCAGAGAGGATGATATCTTCCGCTTTGACCGTTGTCCCACCGGCATAAATAATCCACTCGTTTTCAGACAAACCCGCTTCAACAGCATGAATAATTACCGGCTGATGATGTTCAACCATCAAATTGAACAGACGGTAAGCATCATTGATGTTGATATTGACAAATCCATTACCGGAAGAAATCTCCGTTGAAGCGAGACCATTCAGGTGATTACCCTCTTTATACCAGGAGGTGGCGTAATAATTGAGCTTACCGGTTTCGGGATCATTTTGGAGCTGAATTTTGCTGATTTTTGTATACATTTCGTCAGCAAAAGCAAAGAGATAAGTATCAGATTCAGTCGTTGATTTAATGCCTGTCACGTGCTGAGCTTCTTGAATCCAAGTTCCTCCCATTGTTGCTGTGGTTAATACAATATCTTTAGCCTTAGCATATTCCATCGCCTCATCACGAAAGCTGTTATTCACACCTATTCTTGATATTTGGTTGTAGGCTCCAGCACCGGAGAAATTGATATTGCCATGTGCAATATTAGAATAAATTCTGTTATAACCACCGACACCTTCGAAAGAAATATCACCACGGGTTTGTACGTAAACATCTTCCTTTTGGCGAATACGTTTAATTCTGTTCGATGCCCCTGCACCACTCAAGGTAATATCACCTTCTTTACCTCTACGTACAATGTGATTATCAACCCCGGCACCTTCGAAAAAAATATTACCGAACTCTGTCCGCGAGCTAATACTATTTGCCGCACCTGCCCCATAAAATGTGACATCGCCACGGCTTCCGTTGTAATTGTCATACCAGGTGCGGTCAATTTTGTTACCCGCTCCAGCGCCATCAAAGAATAAATTGCCATGATTGGTTCCGTGCCATAATTTATTGTAGCCGCCAGAGCCATCGAAGCTCATATTACCCGTGAGACCATCACGATTCATTTCGTTATAAATAGCCGCACCGGTAAAATCCAGATCACCATGATGACCAGTGTGATCCATAACAACGCCACCCGCAGCGCCAGAAAATGAAATATTACCATCACCATTTTTATTAATATCGGCGTAACCCGCACCACCTTTTACTGTCAGATCACCTGTGGAATCTTCAACGGATAAATATGCCGCGCCACCGACTACGGTATCATTACCTGTGCCGGTATAGACTTTGGCAGCAATCGATCCTAACGTAATATGGTCATTCCCTCCGCGGGCATAAATGTAGCCGCCAAATCCAATGGCATCAATGTCATTATCATTGTCATCAGCGGAATAATTCCCGGTAAAGAAATATTCCGCGCTCCTGCTTGATGATTTCCCCATAAACAATCCCTTAGTTTAATAGAAGTTAAAACCGTACTCGACAGATATAATGGTTAGGTTGAACATCTCATTTTTTTAACAATACAAATCCTTTGCCCTCCCTCAGCAAAAAGAGATAACAGAGCAAATTATTAGTAACGTTATATACCCTTCATCTTTCAAGCTGCTGCTTTGTTGGCTGCTTTCACTCACCCCAGTCACATAGTTATCTATGCTCCTGGGGATTCGTTCACTTGCCGCCGCGCTGCAACTCGAAATCTATTAGGTATATACCCGTTATCAAAGAGCATAATTTTTCGGAAGGAACAGATATTCCGGCTCAACGATTGGGCTTTATTTGAAACATTTAATACAAGAATAAGTAGGCTATCCCACCATTATTTCATTCACCTATAATTTCGTTCCCGGAATATAAAGCAAAGGGAAACCACTCCCCGATTGACATGCAAACCAGAGAGAATTTGTATAAAACCTTTAGACACATTTTCTCCTAGAAGACAATTTATTTATAAAGAGTACACAACAAAACCTTAAACTCAGAAAATACCTAAACTGATGTATAGACAAATACTTTAAAATAAACTTATCGAATAAAAAAAGCCAAAATTCAAAAGCAACATTTAACGCAGAAAATCTATTTCCTTCACATAAGATATAACGTTTCTCTAATTATGATCAATTATTTATTTTATTTTTATAAAAATATTACAAATATATTTATATATATGACATTAATTCCAAACCAATAATATATATTTAAAATAATAACAATTTGAAATAATTAACATGCATTATATTTAATGTAAGCCTGCCACCTATTCTGACGTTAAAAAAATGCCCAGTTCACATTTGACTGGACATTAATGTAGAAAAGACAGGTTAAAGAAGGAGAATGATTTTTCATAATTCTATAGAAAAATCACGAGAATACTCCATGCTCCAGACGCCCGATAAGGCCTAACACTTCAAGTGAGCCACTTTCAGTTGCAATAAGAGACATTGGAGTGACTGCACCAAGGCTCTTAACAGGACTTTTTAACCATGTCCATGCTTCATTCTTATTTCCGCCAAAAAGTTATACTGCGGCATCAAACACACGAATTAATCGTGCAACACGCTCGCTCTCTTCGGCAGAAAGAATGCAACCTGCATTTTTTCGGCTGACAACGTTTCGCTCTTTATATTTGTATTTGTCAAAGTTGTACATATTACACCTTAGTCAATCTGATAATAATGACCGCTATACTACAAATTACGAACTTAGAAGCTTGCAAGATACAAAAACAATCGTACAATATGTTGTACGATTAATGGATATTTCGTTGTATTTTTCAAGTTATTTCTTGACATAGGTGGGACAAATGAAGGTGTTAACTTACTCAGAAGCAAGACAAAATTTTTCTAAGACGATGATAAGTGTCGTAAATGATTGTAGCCCAGTGATTATCACTCGTAAAAATGGCGAAAGTTGCGTACTTATGTCATTAGCTGATTTCGAGTCTTTGCAAGAAACAGCTTATTTAATGAGATCACCAACTAACACCAATCGCCTTATGGAATCTGTCTCTCAGTTAAGAGCCGGAAAAGGGAAGATCAAGGAGCTGGATTTAGACTAATGAAAGTCACTTTTTCAAATAACGCTTGGGAAGATTATCTTTATTGGCAACAAACTGACCGAGCAATATTGAAGCGTATTAACAACCTAATCAAAGATATAAAAAGACAGCCATTTACAGGTATTGGGAAACCTGAGCCGCTTAAACACAATTTTACTGGGTTCTGGTCAAGACGTATTACTGAGGAACAAAGGTTAGTATACTCTGTTGAGAATAATGAATTATTAATAGCACAATGCCGCTTTCACTATTAAAAATGCCCTATATAGGGCATTTCAGAAATCTGATCTTGTCCAGTAAGCTATTGATACTCGACCATCTTATAATTTATTCTCCCGGGCGCCGATTTATCCATTCTTCATTTTACCTTTTACTTCTGAGGCAAACGATTTACCACCATCTAACGCGGTGTAGTGGAGATGAATCTGAATATCTTTCAACTGCGATGTGTAGATGTTGGGAATTAGGACATCAATCACAGACTGATCAGGGAATTCCAATATCCAAGTTGAAATGGCTCCTGTCCCTTCGAAAGGCAGATAGCGATCATCATCAAACATCAGGGTGCACAGCCAGTTCTCTTTAGCGACGCCACCATCATCTTTTTCATTTAAGGAAGAAAGGGCAATTTGCTGTTGAGCACGTAGATTATTCGCAATATTTTTACTGCTACCGCTATTTCGGGTTGGGTCATAAAGCCAGGTTACCCCATCAATATCGGTACTGGTTAAAGTGGAACTGCTGGTTTGTGTCAGGATAGCGCTAATCTCCGTCGGTAACGCAGGGTAAGGACTGAGTGCGTTTACCAATATCGAAACGGAAATGCGTTTAATCTGGCGTAGATAATGTCCGGGATAATTCGTGTCGAACAGTTTAGAATTCAGCGTAAAACTCACGGCCTTTTTATTAAGGATTTGACTTTTCAAGCCATTTTCTGACAGCAATTGACTGAGAGAAATGGTTTTCTTGATATTCAAACGGTGTTCATTGCGTTGTATCCAAGCACTTTCCATATTGTAATAGATCAAGCTGCAAAGATTCCCCTGCCAGCAAACCCTGATAAGAATCATTCCACGCCGAGGTTTTGATAAAGCCTTGCCGCTGATAATCCCCGCCTTCGTACCGCCAGCTCCTTTCCGCCATCAAACACATAGAAAGTACCGCATCATAGGCTGGCGCATATAGTGCGGCGAGACGACCCATCAGCCACTTATAGGTTGGGACAATCAGAAAGCCAGATGTTATAAACTCATACAGCTCCCGGGCAGTGAATTGTTGTGCTTGGGCTTCTTTCAGGGCAATTTGAGAACTTTTGATTAGCAATTCCTGCTCTTTTAATTGCATCTCAATAATATTGATTTCGCTTTGAGCCTGCTTATATTCAATTTCCCATTCCTGACGACGGCGTTGGTACTCTGCTCCGTCTTGCAACCTGTCGGCAGTACTGCCTAATGCATCAGAAAAAAGGTCAGCAATGATGGCTACATTTCTAATAGGCGCTTCGGGCTTTGATCCCCCAACTGCCAGACCAAAAATATTGGGTACGGTTTCCAGTATCGCGCTGGAGGTAAGGAAAGGCGCGGACGACATTTTGTATATTCCTGATGCCACTTTCATGCTGATGGCTGAAATTTCCAAAGCAGAAAGATTTTCCTCATATAAAGCGTGATAATGTTGGTAGCGCTCTTCTGCCATTTTTTTGCTGGCTTCCAAGGTGACTTTCCCCATTTGCGCAAGTTGAAAGGCTTCTTGTTGCAGTTCCACGGTAAAAGCAGATAACCGGAGCACTTGCGATTGTACCAGTACTTCCTTTTCGGCATTAGCTTCAGTTTCCATGATATGAAGTAACCGATGTCCCATTTCAATTAATTGTTTTACCGCGCTATTTGCGCTTTTTAACATCAATGGGAAACGATAAGGGGGGATCTGTTGCTGCATATTGCTCTGCCCAATGGGGAGATAGCCTACATTTCTTTGCATCAGGCTCTCTGCACTCGTGGCACTGACATAAAGTGGCAGCGGTTGTACTTTGCCATCCAGTGTTAGGCCATGACGCAAGTTATAGAACCGACTATTTAACGTTTTTTGAAATTCAGTCAGTTTTTCATTGAAAGGGGATTTAAATAAATTCTCAGCCATACGTACCTTGGGTTTCAATTTTTCTTTGATCTTTTCCAAGGTATCCGGACGCCAATGACTGGCATCTAACCCCTCCGGTAATGTGCCGAGTAATTGCAGGGCCTGTTGATAACACAGACCGGCTTCGTTCAGGCTATCTCTGGTCAGTTGTCTGTAGAGGTTATCCCCTTCCTGTATCCACAAATTGATTAAGAAATGGAACAGGGCTTTCTGATAATAGACGGGCTGGTTGTAGGCGATAGTATCAGGATCGGCCGTTCTCATTGTTGGGGGAAGATCATTACCATTTTCGATAATGGCGAGGGAATTCCACATTCGAATGTTGCTATAAGGATTAAACAAATAGTTAATAAGCCATCGGCGTGCATCATGGAAACGCTGCTCTTCATAAAGTCGGGAAGAAATTAAGAAAGGAAGATGGAAAAATAGTTCCCAGAAATATCGCCCGTTAGCACCATTAAAATCGACTTTTGTCGGTGAAGTTTCGTTATCCAACGCAGGCTCAAGCAAGGATTGGGTCTCCCATGCCAGTACCTTGTCAATGGATTGCGTCGCCCGTGCGACCAATTGTTTGCCAAATAATGTGTTCAATCTAATAGCGATAGATTTGAATTTTAGGTTGGTTATATCTAGATATTGAACTTGCTTTTTATTTCTTTTCAACGTAATGGCAGGAATTTTATCGCTTTCTTCGATAGTAAGTTCATATATATTCTCGATAAATTGTGGTTTATTTCCCGGCTCAATTAATTTTCCGGTTAAACTAAAAGAATAAGCATTGATATTTGGCTTAAGATTAAAAATGATATCTTGTATTACCGCATGACCATCTAGGGGTAATTTTTGGTTGGTGTATTGTTCACCTTGTGGATATGTTTTGAAGATCATCTCGGATGATAAATATTCCCAACCATCTTGGATTTTGTATGTTTCTTTACGTAAGGAAATATTCTCTTCCTCAATGGAGAGAGACAAGTTTTTATCACTGAGATTCCATTGTGTACTGGCCTGAAATGCAACACTACCGATCCATGAGAAATCGTGGCTTTTGATAATTTTATTATCTTTCCATTCAGAAGGTAATAACTTAAAAAGTAGTGTTTCATCATAGCTGATAATAAAAACATCTGTTGGCGCATCTCCTCCAGCCCACTCAAAATTAAACGTTTTTATTGCCGTATCACTGGCAGGAATTTGAACTTGCATTTGAATGTTCTTAGTATCGATTTCCCAAAAAAGTTCTTTGGAGGGAAACTTGTTAACGCTTGATGGTTCTAACTGATAGCGTTTAACCAATGTGTTTCTGCAAGTTAACAGAAGATTAGTTCCTCCGCTTCCTACTTTGCCCTCTAATTCCAGAAAAGAAGATTTATGCGGTTTAATACCATCATAACTATTCTTTGTTTCCTCCTCGGTTTCTTTTATGGTGAGAAACTTCGCTGTACCTGCATAGTGATGTTGTAACGTGTCTGGATTGCTGAATAACTTATACCACGTCGTAACAATAGTTTTTTCATTCTCTTGAGTCAGGGACTTCTTATCCACCAATAATAAGTCTCGCAATTCAAGGTAATAATCTTTGTTTTTCTCCCATTTGCTGTTGTCTTTATTTTCAGAGTCGTATAATAAAACCCCCATCCATTGGTCTCCGTCCACTTGTAGTTGTACATCCACCATAGCTATCAACCCAGGTTTATATTTTTCATCTTTCAAGTAAGGGTTATCTTTGTCAGGAACGCGCTGACCTTCTTTGGTGGGATATTCACCGTTGGCATCTCGACCATCCAGGCGGAGTAATACATTGGGAGCGCTCCATTCACCATTGCTTTGTTTGAAGGTAAATTTCACATTGATGGCGCGATAATTGGTAGGTTTCTGATCTACATCCATCAATGACGTCGCTTCACGCTCAACCCAGATTGCATATTGGCGGCCAGAAATCACAATGGGCCGAATTGCCAGCATAGTTCCGGATAAAGCCAGCGTGATTTTTTCCCATTCACTCCACGCCAGTGGGCTAATGACATCGTTGTTATCACGCAGCGTAATATCCAGTGTGCGCCAGTAATACTCTATAGGCTCGGCATTGCTTTTACCGATAAAGTGATAGCGATCGTTTTTGGGGTCAGTACCGTCGATATAGCCGCACATCAATTGTATATTGCTGATCCGTTCAAATTCGGTCAGATAATGCAGAATGGCGGTTTGGATCATATTGTTGTTCAAACGTGATTGACCCAAATCGTTTTCCAGCGTGGTAAAGGCGCTGGTTTTACTCAGCCTGCTGGCGGGAGAGATAAAGTTTTCCGGGAAGTTTCTTTGCTTTTGCCAAACTTGCCAACGGTTATATTGGTTCAGAAAGCGCTCCCAGAACTGGGTTCGTTCATCACTGATGATTTGTCCCTCATAGCCGGTTTCCATCCGGGAAAAGAGACGGAACAGATAGCGTTGTAAGCTGGCAATGCAAAAAGCCACTCTACTGGTATCGACTTCTTTAGCCACCAATATATCGGTCAGGAAATAGCTTGAAAGATCTTCAAACGGTCGTAATATCCGATGAAGCATTACTGGAAAGCGCCCAGCGCCGTAACAGATATTCGACCATCGCATCACGCCAGCGTTCATTAAGTGAACCACCTAGCTTGGATTGTACTTCGGAAAAGGTGGCGGCAAATAAGGCGCTGCTGACTTGATACCAATGATCATAGCTGGATTTCGTAGTCAGTTTAGCGATATCCAGTAATGGCTGGGCAGATATTTTACTCTTTTCGGCCAGTACTTTTAGGCGCATGACGGTACTAACGTCAACGACATTCTGTGCCGCTTTCAGGTCAAAATCGCTGGTTATCCGCAGAATCTCTTGACTTGACCAGCCAGAATTTCAACAACAAGGGGTAATGATTTACTGGTTTGATTGAGGTTTGTGCCATCAAGTAGTAATTTTTCAATATCCGGTCGTCGTTGGCTGATAAGCCGAGCACTCTTTTTATTGGCATCTTCTTCAAATAAACGGGATTGTTGATACAAATCGACCAAATAGGCCAAAGGGCCATCATTGGCTTCAGGTAAGCCCGGAAAACAATAGAGATCTTGGTTATCGTTAAATAGCGTTTTATAACTAATTCGTGATTCTATTTTATTTGCCATAAATGATTACCTTTTCAATAGAAAATAGGAATATTCATCAAATATCATAATGCTTCGATATTTGATTAATAGTATTACACTATGGCCTGTCAAGGTGTATTATCCAGGCTAAAATATATTTCTGTTTTAATAGTTTTTAAAAATTTATTTTATTTAAATGGAATCGCGAACTCATTTATGTTGATAATTACAACAAATCATTTTCTAACAAAGAATTAATTTCAGGTTTTACACTATTTACTTTTCAACTATCCACCAGCATGTCCATTAAAGTTAATATATACCCACATTAATACTAAAGTATAAATATTTTATAATTAAAATGATTTTTTCATATATCTTAATTCAATTAAACTTGGATTTTATATATCCAATTTACACAAAAATTAAAACTATTTTCAATCATCATGTAGATAATTAATCCCTTCAATAAATTAATACTAAACTAGTAATACAACCAATTAATAAACACAATGAAATTAATCAAAAGATAATAAAAACTCACCTTGCTATAATAATTATCCAATAAAATATTTATACTATTTTCAATTTCAAAAAAATAATTAAAATCAATAAATATAGGACATAATAGAAGTAAAAATATCACCGACCAATTCGATAACTATTACATCCTATATTTTCACAATACTTTTCATACCAGAAGAATAGCAGCATTCCTATGGTGCTACATTATCAGTCTCGCAGTTTACTTATCAATTTTCGGTAATGGCCCCAATTTCACACCTTCTGGGTAATATTTCCAGCCATCACGAATACGGATGTTTTCATCCCAAGGCAATTTATATTCACCGTTTGCCAAATCACGCACCCAAGTCAAATAATTAGCTCTCTCTCCGCCAGGTTTACCAACATAACCTCGGCAACCGAGATTAAAAATACTATTCTCCAGCGCCCAATTCTCACGAGCCTTATCCGCTAGGCGCGGGAATAGTTCAGCGGTAACAATTTCCCACGGATTACGCTGACCCTGCTGGATAATGTTACCGTCATAATTACAAATCGTACCTTCTCCGAAATAATAAAAAACCTCATCGTAGCCTGCCAGATTAACCGATACGGTATACATCAAGTTCTGCCAAGCATTAGTGCGGTTAGTCCAGATCCACTGGTCGTTGACTTGGGTAGAATAACCGGAAATACGGATAAAAACATTGCAGCCTTTATAGGCGGCTTCGCGCGCTAATTCAGGAAACATACCATCATGACAAATACACACAGCCAGTTTTGCACCTTTTGGCCCCTCACAGACCGGCATACCCAAATTGCCCGGCATCCAAGGTTCAATCGGCACCCAAGGCTGCAACTTACGGTAATGCAATACAATCTCACCGCTGCTGTTAATAATGATCGCAGTGTTATAAGGTGGCTGCGACGAATCTTCATTACGTTCCATTACTGAAAATACGCCCCAGATATTATTGCGAATACACGCCTGGCGAAAACAGTCAACTTCTGGACCGTCCAACGATAATAACATTTCATCATAAGTCCAGATCTTGGTATTTAATCCCTGAGCAGAATATTCAGGAAATACAATAAGATCTAAATCAGGATAACCCGCTTTAGTTGAATCCATTGTTTTACAAATCTGCCGCACTTGAACCTGAATATCTTCAGGCCCCTTAATAACGGGAACAGGATATTGAATAGCGGCAATTAATAACGCCTCCTCCCACGCACTGACACTTCCGGTACTGCCCATAGAGACCTCTGAATGAATAGTAATTATTAAAATTGAATGACAAGGTTCATCGTTATACAAGCAAATAGAACGTTATCTTTACCCATCGTTAAGCGATTTCACTAATGCATAATAGCGTCTCTTTTGTTCACAAAAATGCGATCTGTAACATTAAATAAAAAAATTAATAACTTTGTAGTAAAGAATATCTCTATTAACATTAAGGTTAATTCGCCCTAAATAACTTTGCAAATAGTCGAGCACCTTGAAAGAACTCAACCCGTTTGAGTGATCTGAGAAGTTATAAACAGCGCCCAAACCATCTGTTTTGGTTTTTACCGTATGTTGACCATCAACAATCAGTTGGTAGGACTTAAATTCACTGATTTGAGTGTAACTACTAATAATGTAAGTGCGTAACAGATAATAATGTAAGTATGTAACAGATAATAATGTAAGTGCGTAACAGCTAATAATGCAAGTGCGTAACAGCTAACAATGCAAGTGCGTAACAGCTAACAATGCAAGTGCGTAACAGCTAATCATGCACGCGCAATTATCAATGTCGCTACATATGGCAACTGTTGCAATTGGTACCATCCAACCCACCAGCAAATTCACCTTCACTAAGAGCTATTAGTAGCTTAGTCCTAGATATTGATTGAATTGAATCCGGGGCCTCAATTGGAAGTTCGTTGCTTACTGCCATCGCCTTTTTGACCTTTGATTGTTTTTGGCATATTCCACCCATAAAACAAGGCCACACCGAAGTGCAGCCTTGAATTTAATATTTAAAACGAAATTTAGTTAATACAATATTTTTTATAGAAATTTCGAATTTCTAAAGTTACATGCGGAGATATATCAAACCCAGAAAGAATCCGATTAAAAACAGAATCACCACATGGTTCATGGATTTTAATATCACCAGCAGACATATGCTGTTCAACTGTTACTGAACCAAAAATATCAGCACGACCATAGAAAACAAAACTCGGATGTCTAATAAAAGGATGATCGCCACAATTCAATATACATGTTCGATCATACGGTATATCCGGTTTCAAAGAGCTGATATTTACAGCCAGAAAACATGTCTTAGTTTTTTTAGGGTAAAAAACGGGATCACAGCAGATAATATATAAGTGATCTGTATACCCGGATGGGATAAGTAAACTTCTTTTCCTTAAAATCCCACCCGGCATTACCGCAATCCTTGAAGAAAACAGTCCAGTTGTTGCCTTTCTATTAACTCTCGCGCCAATTTCTCAGCAACTTCTGGTGATTTACCGACAGCAATAAAAACAGAAATTGGTGAAATAGGATAAGAACTGCCGCCTGGATCTTGCCACTCAGTACAATGTTTATGAGTATACTCGACAATCTCAAAGCGGCTCATATGACCGAACTGTTCCCAAATGGCATCCAGAACCTTTAATTCAGCATCAGAAAGAGATGCAAAATCATCCCTTGTTACACCTTTCCGTTTGAGTGAAATTTCATAATTCTCTTCACTTTTCATCCATGCCCCCCACCCAAATTCATCACTGGCGTAATCTCCAGTAATTAAATTTAAGGTTTGCGATAAAACTGGCCCTCTAGGCATAGATACCATTCGATCACCAGTGATAGGGTAGCCATAGTCATTCATAGATACCCTATCTGCCAGATAAAGCAACTTCATAAGCTTCAGATATGCCATGCGCCCGCCGCGCTTATGCAGCAAATAGGCAGCCATTTGGGCTACTTTTTCTTCGCAAAACATAGAAACCTCCAAGACTTTTTCAAAATACCAAACTGGCAATTTACACATATAATGTACTTCTAAATGCGCAATCCTGACAAGGTTAATTCTAATAAAGTCAATGAGTTAAAACTATATTTCTGATATATAAAGAATTAAAGATTTAAAAATTCTTTATCTTGAGGCTAAAAAATGTATAGCAACCAACACAACCCAAAATGTTGCTGTATGATCACTGTTGATCTTCGTATAAAAATAAAATTCCAAAATAGCGCTACATCTTATACCACTCATAATTCCATGTATAACAATGGAATCCCACCAAAAGTCTTCCATCAGCTAGGGGTGATCAATCCGTTCCTCTCAAATTGAAGTTGCTGGCATAACTACAATAAACTTATACAACAATAAACTTATACAACCTGCATTTAACATAGACTCTGCCCATATTCGACTTTAAGCTATACACTCATGGTATATAGCAACAATCAAAGAGGTGCGCCATGATATATAAAAGTAAAGTTTTTATGAGCAACCGAACTCAAAATGTAAGGTTACCCGCAGATCTCCGTTTCCCTGATAATGTTAAAGAAGTTACTGTTAGGTCAAGAGGCAAGGAACGAATTATTGCGCCCGCACAGAATACATGGGATAGCTTTTTTCTGTCTGATCAATCTGTAACTGACGATTTTTTACCTGAACGTCCTGATCAAGTAACAAGTGAAAGAGAATCTTTCGATGATTAAATATCTGCTCGATACTGATATCGTGATTTTCACGATAAAAAAGCGCCCTGAATCCATACTGCCTAAATTCAATAAGAATACAGACCACATGGCTATTTCTACGATCACATTAGCAGAACTGATTTTTGGGCTAAAAAAAGTGGAAATCCCGAGAGAAATCTGGCAGTTATAGAATATTTTATTTCTCGATTAACTATTCTTCCTTATGACGAACAAGCCGCATTTCACTATGGAAATATTCGTGCGTCACTAGAAAAAATTGGAAAACGGATCGGGGATAACGATCTGCATATTGCAGGACATGCAAGAAGCAAGGGATTGATAGTTGTTACCAATAACACAAAGGAATTCAATAGGGTTGATGGATTGAGAGTGGAAGATTGGACACTAGATTGACAACACTAAGCAAAATCTGCCTCTGTGTTAGCCGGGGCAAGATTTTATGAGAGTTTGTTATTACTCAGCTTTTAACGATTAACTTTTACAACAGTAATTAAATAACATTTTAAACTTATATTATTTTTGGCATTCCTATTTTGACGCATAACCAGAATCCGCATAATAACAGTAAATTAACACATTAATATGATCATACAAAAACAATGTAGTTCTATAGTAAAAACAATTAAATGTTGTAATTAAATCAATTTAATATTAAAACAATGATAAAACATCAACAAATAAAACTCAGAAATAATTCCTGAATAAATGGCCCACCTTTCTGTGAGCCACCTTATTAAAACTTTTTTACTGATTTATAAAGAGCTGATTAAGCAAATTTCCCCTTACCAATCGTGACATCGGTCCACGCCGTTGTGATAGCCGTTTTCGCCTGACTGTCCAGACTCTCAATAAAACCATTATCACCCACTGTTGGGGAAAAACTACTCATAGCCTGAATCAAAGAATCCACCGCATTATCTGACAGTGACGTAAATTCACGCTCTCCTGACGCGTTCTTATCACTCATCCGAGTCACCAATTTAGCGCGATTACCATTAAAGTAATCATTAAAGGTGACCGAACCTACCGATTCAAATTTCCCCAGAGCAGTGTTGTCCTGAGTATGACGATTCATTGACAGCACCAGATCATACCCGCTGCGCTGAAACCACAAGTTTCTCCAGTCAACACCGTTAAACAAAATCATATCTTCTGCGCTGATATCTCTCACTCGGTTATCAATCACCTCTCCGCTGACCACAAAGCTATCCACACCTGCACCGCCCCGGAAATGGTTCTGATACCCGCCTAACACCAGCAGATCCTGACCTTCACCACCATCAAATTGGCTGAACTTCGAAATCGCCGCGGCTATCAGATGATCATCACCTTCGCCGCCATTAATCACCGCATGGTAGCCCATCAACTTAATCGTATCATTGCCGGAATAACCATCGATCCGGTTGTCATTACCAAATACTCTGGCAAAGTCATCGCCTCCACCCAGTTCGGCTTGATTATTATTGCCGATGATCACTGCATAATCCTGACCTTCCCCGGTATCCACCCGGTTATAGTTGCCAGAAGTGACGACGTAATCTTGCCCGTTGCCGGCATCAATAAAACCACCTTCACCGAAGACAAACGTCTGGTCATTACCTTCCCCCATAAAGACATGGTTAATGCGCCCGGCCACTACCGCGGTATCATCCCCTTTACCGCCAAACATCCAGTTTTCACGCCCCATCAAGATGCCAAGATCATTGCCTTCACCACCGGTAAAGATATTGGAAGTCCCTAACGAGTAATAAACATCATCACCGCGGCCCCCCCAGAAGTTGTTGTTATCTCCCAGATAAGCGCCAAGATCTTTACCGTCGCCTCCCCAGTTGAAGTTATAGTTCCCCAACGATACGTGAATATCCCCATCCCCTTGCAGATGACCGCTGCTCCTCAGGAAATCAAACGTTTTTTCTTCCATATTAAGTAGATCTGTCGTCAGGTTTTCTTTCAGGTTAACCACTAACGATTTCATCTCTCGCTGTTTCTCTTCGCTGAATATCGTTGCAAACAGATTAGGTAGGTTAAGCGAATTAAAACCAAAGACGGGCTTGAGTTTATTATTAGTCTGAACATTTTCTTCATTGATACTCACCAAAGATCCTGATTCCTGACTCTCATCAGGCGCTTTCTCTTTCAGACCATGACTCTCGGCAAATGATCTGACGCCATCCTCGCCCATATCAATGCCCGCTTCCAAGCTATCAAGTAACTTTTCTGGATTGGTGAAAGCTTGCAGTTGATCACCGCTAAATTCCCCAATCACTTCCAGCATCTCTTGCAGAATCGCCTCACCATCAACCGATTCGCCCGTGCGGGAAATAATTTTTCCGTCTGCGGTGTAACTCACGCCAAAAATATCCGCTAAGGTGGTATCCGCATTTACACTCGCTAATCGGCCAATCAGTTTATTCTTAAGCTGACGTGGCAAGTCCTGTGGATTATAGGTAAAGGTGGTCTTCGCCATGCCTGTTGCTGAATATTGCTGCGTCATCAGGCCAAACAGTGAACCCAAGTTAGTATCCAGAATCGACTGGATATGGTCACCGAACATTAAGTTCCAGTTACCGGTTGTCACCTGGATATCCGCGCCTTGACCGCCTACAGCAAAGTTGAAGGCCAGTTTCTGATTGGCCTGACGGAACTGTTCTATACGACTTATTTTGCCCATATTCGCGCCATGTTCGCCTAGCCACTGATTAAACTTCTTGTTCAATGTCAATTCAGCATCATGCTTCAAACCACGGCTGCTACGCTCATGTTGCGAATCCAGATCAGTCAATGTGTTGTAGTCTACGTTGCTGGTTTGGTCCAAACCGGACATATCTTCCACAAACCTCTTCGCGCCGGCGATGGTCCACTGCTGATCTTGTGCCGCCAGCCAATCTTGATCCTCACTGGAACCGGCAACCTCTTGCAATACGTGAGCAATACGCGCAGCGCCATCAAACGGATTAACCAACGGCGGCGTTGGAATGGATTTATCCATCATCACAATCAGGTCATTACTGCGGCCCTGATTAAAGCTGACATTGCGATTACCGATAAACATTTGCGCCCCTTCAAGCGCTTGGTAGCCTGCAATATCGAAGCTGTGTTTACTGTCGCCATTACCGATGTGCGCCATCACATTGTTATCACCGAAGGCCAGTGATTTAAAACCACCGCTACCCACTTTAATCCCGACGTTCGAAGTTCCCCAATTGAGGGCGGTAAACTCTCCATCTCCCACATTTACCTGAATATTACCGGAATAACTGAGTTGATTATTCGATTGATCGTCAGGATCAACCTGAATGGTATTTTCACGTTTCTTTGGTTGAACTAACACTTCATTGTGACCAGTAATCGCGCCTTTAATAACGGTATCAGCTTCGGTATGTCCTACTCTGGAGAGGTTGATATCACTTTCAGCAATACCACGACGAACCTGTTCGGTATGCGTGATCAGCTCATTTTTATCATTCCAACTTAATACGACTTTGTTATCAGACAGATTGTTAACCCATTGGTTATTTTGATCACGGGTAAATTTGCGTCCACCGGCATCAACAGCCACTTCACTACTGCGAGCGGAAACATCGCTGCGAATGCCTTGTTTATCCAACACTGAGATAAATCGACGAGCAAAGCCATCCCGTTTGTCATCACTTATCAAAGAACAAGCCACAATACTGATGTGATCAGGTTTGTGAGTTATGCTTTTACCTAGATTAATGTCCTGATAAAACCGCGTTAATCTGGTCGCCAGTTCATCAGCAGCATAACTACTCAGACGAACGTTATTTTGCTCCGACGCATCACGGCCATGACCGACAATCTGCCAACGTAACTTACCGGATAATCTGGCAAGATCGCCATAAACCACCCGATATTTGCCCTTAGAGTTAAGTTGAACCACTACGCTAGAATCTGAGTGTTTACCCGCCAGATTGGCCGCGGCTTTAGCGACGACCGGATCATCTTCCATTTGGATAATAATCTGACCATCAAAACGAGTTTCACGGCCATCAGCTTGTGGCGTCACCTTCTCTACTTGCCAATCACCGAGTTGCCTGCTCGCTTTCTTATCCTGCTGAGTATCGTCGATGATCGTAGGTTCTGGTTTCTTATTCTTACCCGATAACCCGTCTAACTCTTCCACCGCTGGACGACTTTGTGGCTTCACCTTGGCATGTTTCTGATAGAATTCCCCAGTTTCTTGGAAAGCGTTATCCAGCGCCTGATTTATCCACACTTTGCTTTCTTCACCGGCAATATCCACTAGATCCCGATAATTGGCCGTGTAGCTGTTGAGTACCTGCTTACGTTGTTCATCACCGGTTACCTGTAGTGCCTGATAAACCGCCAGACTTTCGTTGACGGAATGACCACCATCAAATACCAAAAATGCCAGCGTGTTGAGATAGCTCTGTCTAGCCGAGAAAGTAGGTTGTTTACTGGCAATATAGTTATTGAGGTGAACCATAATATTGGTTGAACCAGATGCCCCCGTCACCACAGAGTGGCCTTGCGCTAACGCATTATGTTCAAATTCTGTCTCCCATCCAGGAACTAAGATCCGTCCTGCGGCAACCTTTCTGCCATACAAAAAATCGTCATGCTTATCGTGCGCAGGTTGATAAGGCAGCGCCGTGCCATAGTCGTTGGTCTGTTTGCCCGTAATTTCCACTCTATATTTAACATCTGTCCCGGCAGTCAGTTCTGAACTGGTCGAACGAGCTTTGGTGATAACATCCTCATAGAAACGATCTCCTCCAATCTTCCATGCTGTACGATCCATCCCCATCCCTGAAGTGATTGCCATTTTTACCGACAGAAACGGCACTTTAATCACATCAAAACCGTTATTGACTGTAGTCATCATGGTCTTGAAATTGGCAAAAGTCGGCTCGTCCAGAAATGTGATTAACTCAGGCACCCGACTAAACCAAGGACGAAAGTCCTGATTGATAGCTCTAGCAAAAAGGCGCATCTTAGCCGCAATATGATTATCACGTACAACCTGATCCGGGTAATAGCCGCTTATCCACTGCTCAAATTCCTGCACCAAGAACTTGCCTGTCCGCTCTGCGGTATCTCTGGCTTCCGACGATGCCTTTTTCACCAATTCATAGGCCAATTCAGAATCAAAATGACGGCCAAACAGGTTGTCAATATATTGTCCCGTCGCCTTTTCTTTACGGGCATCAGCCAGTAACTGTTGAGCTAACGTGTGTAATTCAGGATGTGTCTGCAATTGGGTAACCGCATCCTCAAATAGCTTAATGGTTTCCCGTCGTGTTACTTGTCCGCTAAGCCAAAGGTTTTTGGCCCGTTCAACTAACGTCATACCTTCGGGAATGGCTGCTTGTTGCAACCGGCTAACAAAAACGATGAGGCTTTCACTCTCAGTTTTAGGCGCTTCCCGTTCCGCAGCAGAGTTAATCTGGGTCAATGGCTTGATTTGTAAATCAGTAAGACGATTAATTTCACTTTGCGCGATATCACTTTTCAGACCGACCACACGCCCGAATCCATCAAAGGATACCTGTTGGTCAAACTGTGCAACATGGTCAGGCGATAAACTAACCCCTAAAATCCCGGCTGATTCAGCTCTTTTTGCTTGAAGGTAGGCAACCAATTCCCCCATCTCAAAACGCAAGCTTTTAACTAATCCGCCACGCTTGGCAAATTCATTAGGATCATGCTGTTGCCAATGAGCAAGCGCTTGCTCAAGCTGCAACACATGGTGCTCATCAGGTTGTTCAACCGCATTACTGAAAGCCTCACGTACTGCCGCCAACGCCTTGCTAGGCCGATCAGTATTTATCTGACCAAGATATCTTTTCGTCGAATCAATAAACCGTTTGTTACCCTGACTCAGTAAGAAAGGCTCAAATTCTCTCAGGATGGAAGAATGGGATTTAAGGCTATCTCCACCAGCAACTTGCCCTAACCCTTGCAAATTGATACCCGAAATTACAGGTACTTTTGTGATTAACTTTCTGGGTTGATTTGAGATAGGCTTCACAACCCTATCGGATGACGTTCCGGTAAGAGAGGAAATGATCGAAGTACCGACATGTTCTGCACGAATACCCTTATTAATCTGTAATCGATTAATCGCCTGCTGCGCACTATCCAATGCCGCCAAATCTGCGGCTGTTAATGTCAGATCTTCACTGTTCCAGCCATTAGCTTTCGTTTTGGATTCAGGATTGATATGACTTTTTGGTTTCGCTACGTCGATTGGTGTATAAGCTTTTCCAGACAAACCACTGCCGGTCGCTCCGCTACGATCTGGTTTTACATCATCAGCCTGTTTCGCCCCTTTCGCATCAACCTGCACCTGAGCGGCTTTATTTTTCGCTACCGAGCTATCATGTTCACCGCGTTGTTTAGCTTCTTCATACACAGCATAGGCATCGCTTTCCGCTTTTGCTGCCCGCAGACGTTGCAAATCAGCTTCTTTCTGTCTTGATTTCGCTTTTGTACGCGCATCCTCAATATTGTCGTCTGCGTTCTTTATATTCTGATAACTTTGCTCTAAACCGGCTTCTGATTTGCCAATTGCATTTTTTACTTGTCGTTGGCTATCAAGGAGGTGCGTCTGCGAATCCACTAATTTTTGCTGTGAAATAAATTTGGTGTCATTTAATTTCTCCTGAGTGCGATCCAGATATCCCACAGCAAACCGGTTACGCCACTCATCGCCAGATTGACCATCGTAACTCCCATAGTCATTAAGCGCATTCAAACGTTGAGTCATGGAGAACAATTCTTTCGTTACTGCCCACTCTTCTCCACTTATTGCATCACGCTGTAGTTGTCCATTGGTATTCAACACATTTTGATCTGTTGATTCCAATTGGAATTGTGATTTTGAAATTATTTTAAGTTGGTTTTCTCGTTCTTGTTCCAGAATCCGACGATTTTCTTCCGCTTTCTCTTTATCACTTAACCCATTTTGTACAGCGCTGTCCTGTTTTGCATGTTTAATAACCGCATCAGCTTGTGATGATGATTCACTCTGAATCGAATCAACCTTGTCTCCAATATGCAAGGCATTCTGGATAGCCTCAGTATCAGGGATTTCCACCTGAGTTACCGTACCGCTTAATTTATCACGCAAATCCGAACCAACTTCATCAATGGCATTCATATGGAAACCATCAATGGCAGAAACTTCAGTTAAATTAATCGCTCCTCGGCCTCTATACGTACCAGAACTATTCGCCTCATTACCGTGAATCAGATAGCTAATTGCCTGACTACCTTCCACACTTAACACAGTTCGTTTAATACTTTTAAACAGAAAAGGAAGGTTATTACTTTGCGTATTGCTTTCCGCAATAGAAAAAGTGTAGAAATCGCCGTTACCCACCTTAATCGCGACATTATTACGCGCATAAGAGGCATTAATCCCCAAACCATCACCAATATGAATATTGGCATTGCCTTTACCTTTCATAATCGCAACATTGAGACCATGCCCGACTTTAGTATTAACGTTATATTCACCCCACGCTGCGTTAACGGAAACTCCATCACCCACTTTGGTATTGATATTAAAATCGCCATGCGTCGCGGTGACACTTAAACCACTCCCTACCGAAGTCGTAATATTGGCTTTGCCTTTTGCCGCAGTAACCTGCACACCATCGCCTACTTTGGTGACAATATTCCCTTTACTCCACAAAGCATTAAAGCTGTCACCGTTACCTACCTGAGTCACAATGTTAGCGTCAGCTTTGGCAAGCACCACATTACGGCCATCACCAATCTTGGTAATTACATTAGCTTTACCCCAAGCCCCCGTATAGTCATCGCCGTGACCAACATGGGTGATAATATTGGCATCCCCTTGAACAACGGTGATTTCCTGCCGATTACCCACTTTGGTAATAATATTCGCTTTACCTTTCGCGAAGTTATAACGATTACCATCACCAATTTGAGTCAGGATATTAGCATCCCCCCAAACAGCATTAACGCCGATACCGCTCCCCACTTTGGTAATAATATTCGCTGTACCTTTGGCGAAACCCACTGTCAAACCATTACCGACATGGGTCATGATGTTACCCACATCGGAAATAAATAAACCGACTGTTGTCCCGTCGCCCACCTTCGTTAGAATATTGCCCTTACCGAATAGCACCGCAGCAGTAGTTGATGACCCCTTATGAGTGATGACATTAGCTTCCGCCGCCGCAACTACTCCCATAAAATCATCACCCACTTTGGTAACAATATTCGCCTCGCCTAACGCTAACACACCGGTTAAGCCATTGCCGGAATGAGTCATGATATTGGTTTGCCCAAACATTGCCGCCAATGTTGTTCCATCACCCACTTTGGTCATCACATTCAGTTCACCGGCAAACAAGCCAATACTGGCGCCATTCCCTACATGCGAATAGATATTGGCCTCACCAACCATCAAACCAAGCGCCAAATCATTGCCCGCTTTCGTCAGGATATTGCCCTGCCCGATCATCGCGGCAAAGGTTGAGCCATTTCCTACATGGGTCATCACATTAGCCTCACCGATCATTGCCGCCAGCGTCATGCCGTTACCCACTTTGGTTGCAATATTGCCTTTAGCCAACATCAAGGCAACACTCATTTCATCACCAATATGAGTAAACACATTGCCGGCAGCTATCATCAATGCCAGCGCCTTACCATCCCCCACGTTGGTAAACACATTCCCCAAGCCCCCCATCAATCCCCATGCATCGCCGTCGCCAACATGGGTAAATATATTGCCGCCGCCAATCATGGCCGCAATTGCAGTTCCATTACCCACTTTGGTAAAGATATTGCCTGCGGCTCCCATGACCCCCAGAGTCTGACCGCTACCGACATGAGTCAGCACATTACCTATGCCAAGCATAATACCCGTGGTGTCATCATTTCCGACTTTGGTCAAGATATTAGCGCCACCCAACATCACACCTGTCGTACTCCCGTTACCTATGTGAGTAAGCACGTTGGCGCCGCCGCCCATCAGCGCAATAACCCTACCTCGGCCTTTTTTCGTCAGAATATTGGCGCCGCCTAACGCAACCGCTGTGGTATCTGATTTTTTATCATCATTGAGATGGGTGATAATGTTAGCCCCACCAAGCATACCGGCAACCAAATCACCAGCACCAAGCTTAGTCAGCACATTGGCGCCGCCCACCTGTACCGAGGAGAGTTTTCCCTCACCGGTTTGGGTCATCACGTTAAAACCGCCTGCACCTAACCAATTTGCATTGCCATTCCCTATTTGGCTATGAGTGTTATACCCCCCAAGCATGATAACCCGGCTATTGCCGTTACCTTGATGAATCGAGATATTACCCATCGCCAAAAGATGAGCCAGATACCGTCCGTCACCGATACGAACCAGAACGTTTGCCGCACCGCCAGCGTAAACATCCATTTCCCCATGCTGACTTTGATGAACCAGCACATTTGCCAGACCTGCGCCACGGAATGTCAGATTGCCCTCTTTACCCCTTTTCACGATGACATTAGCGGCACCGGCACCGTCAAAATTGACATTGCCGCTTGTGACACTGGAAGTAATGACATTGCCGCCTCCCATACCCTTGAAATTAATGTCACCGGTGCTGTCACCTGTATCCGTGGATGATTTCACCAATTCCTGACGACTGTACTCTTCGGTATGGGCTAAATGCTCAGAAACACGGCATACTGAATTCACTTTGTATTGCAGATGGGTTAGCGAGTATCCACCTATATCCATCGAGCGATAACCATTTTTTCGAGAAAAATCTTCCGCAGCCAAATTGTTAGTATGATCGCCCGCTTTGTACCACGCACTGGCATAATATTGCAGCGCACCTGTTTTAGGCTCATTTCTCAACTCAACCATCACCACTTTGGTATATGACTCAACATACTTGGCATAAATATAAGTGTTCGGTTGACGGTTCGATTTCACCGCTGAAACATCCAATACCAAACCACCGGAATGAATTGCATTCCCATGCATTTTGGCATCAACCAGCGTGACATCTCCTGCTCTGGCATTAGTTCCACCGGCATAAGTCACCCAATGGTTTTCCTGTAAATCTTCTTCAACAGTATGCTGAATAGTAACGGGTTGATGATGCTCAAAGATTAGATTAAAGAGGCGGTAACCCCCATTGAAACTTATATCGAAAAATCCATTGCTTGTAGAGATATTCTCCGTAGCGAGATTATTAAGGTGATTGCCATCTTTGTACCAAGAAGTAGCGTAATAACCGAGCTTACCGGTTTCAGGATCATTTTGAAGTTGGACCTTAACAAGCTTAGTGTACATTTCATCGGCAAACGCAAACAGATAAGTGTTAGGCTCGACAGTTGATTTAATCCCCATCACCTGCTGATGTTGAGATTGTTGGAGCCACTTTCCTCCCATAGTCGCCGTTGTTAATACGATCTCTTCCGCTTTAGCGTATTCCAAAGCGTCATCACGAGAACCGCTATCTACACCAATTCTTGCTATTTCATTGTAAGCGCCGGCGCCATCGAAAGTAATATCACCATGTGCGACATCAGAATAAAGCCGGTTATATCCTCCTGCCCCGTCAAATTCGATATTACCGTGGGTCTGTCCATATTGATCTTGACTTTGGCGCAAGCGTTCAATACGGTTTGATGCCCCTGCTCCATGCAAAATAATATTGCCTTCTTTACCCTTACGTATAATGTGATTATCAACCCCAGCACCGGTGAAATTAATATTACCGCTTTCAACCCGCGAACTAATACTATTTGCCGCTCCCCCACCTTCAAATTTCACATCGCCGTGGCTTTTTTCATAGTGATCATACCAGGTACGATCAATTTTATTTCCAGCACCCGCGCCGAAAAAATTTAAATCGCCCTGATTGGTTTCATGCCATAATTCGTTATAACCTCCGACACCGTCAAAAGTCACTTTACCGGATTGCCCTTTACGACTCAGGCCATTATAAGCAGCCGCCCCAGAGAAATTGAGGTTACCGCGGCTCCCCCGGTGATCGATAGCAACCCCTCCCGCCGCGCCAGCAAATGAAATATCACCATTACCACTCTTATCAATACCCGAATAACCCGCAGCGCCATGTACTGACAGATTACCTTCCTTATCCACTATTTTTAAATATCCGGCGCCACCATTGACGACCTTATTACCAGAATCAGCATAGACCGTCGCCCCAATCGACCCAAGGGTAATACGATCATCTCCTCCTTTAGCATAAATAACCCCTCCTACGCCGATGGCAACAATATTATTACCATCATCATCATCGTAGTATTTCCCAGTAAAGAAATATTCTGTACTACGGTTTGATGATTTACCCATAAATAATCCCTTAATTTAGCTGTGGTTAAATAGAAAACCACTGCATCTGGCAGATACAGCAGCGGTTTTGAGAATCTAGTTTTCCGTGGGCAGAGCAAATCCACCGTTCTTCCCACGGAAAAAAATATAATGACAGCCATCAATTAGGTATTATTTATATCATTTTCTCTAATTTAGGCAGATTACTCTAACTCTATTAAGTTATTATTCATTTGATTATTTACTTTCTAATCAATGAAATAATAAGAATTTTTTATAACTGATATCAGAGATGATTGTTCGAATTTTTTAAACATATTCCCCCCTCAACAAGAAATTTATTCACAAAGATTAAAAATATATCGTGAAATAAAAAACCAAGCTCGACACACAATGAGCTTATATATATAAAAAAATACTGTTATAAGAATAAAATAATATAGAGCAAAAACTCAAAATCAATATTAATACACGAGAAAGTCTGTTTACCCCCCACATATTGCCCTATATCCCCACACTGATGTTAACAGTACAAATAAGATAGTAAAAAATAAGATTAAACTATATATTAACTCATTGTTTTTATTAAAATTATTAAAAAGTTTTTCATAAATAAAATTATTAGCTGAATTAAACCAATAAATACAACATCACTAACTATAATGAGGGACAGCACGCCAGGTGAGGATTGATATAGCCAAGGTTAATTATTACCCAGGCTAAGATGATGGAAATGTTAACTTAAACCTATTTGCGGTCAATAAAAATAACTTGGAAATCACTGAAATAGAAAAAACCAAATTTATGTTAGCGTCATTCATTAAGTATGTACTACTTAATCCCAATGAGTGTAACTATTGCCAGCTATCCTTTTAAAAGGGATAGTGATCACAAATAATAAGAAAAACTAAGAGTATATACTTAACACAACAGGTGTAATTTGCTTAGCTCAATCTTCAAGCCACATCAAAAACGTGTCCAAAAACTATCGTTTCTTTCATACTACTATCCATATTTGTTCTTTATTACAAAAAAAGTAAATGAAATAGCTTAACAAAACAGCTATTAAGCATTAGGACAAATAACTATTTATCCATTGACAACAACCAGGATGCTAATAATTTTGGATATAATCTGCACTTATTTACTATTAATGATGGATGCTTTCCAGCTAAAAAGTGGCTGATATCAGGCACAACAGCGAGCGCAGCAACAGCTTCCAACGACTCTTTCAATAAATACTCAAATAATTCACACATAAAATAGTATATATAGTTATATTTCTTGTCATTTAAAGTTTCATTGTAAAATAGTAAAAATTCAATTAATAAACATACGCTTTTTGACGAGAAAAGTATTATATTCTATTATATAGCAGTCCACTTAACACATAATCGAAAAAGCAACCATTCAGATAACAATTTAAATAAGAATTTAGGAGTTACTATGTCAAATATAAGAAACAAATCCGCTTTTATTACGCCACAATTAACCATGATGTGGGATAAAAGCAATGAACCTTGGGGTGCCAGAGATCACCAGTCACGATTTATTTATGCTAACTCTGCCTTCTATCAACTGCTCAACCTTCCTGAAGATTTCGATATTATAGGGCTTTCTATGGGTGAATTACCCTCACCTATTGCTGAATATGCCGAAGAGCTCCACCGTCAGGATCAAAAAGCCATCCAAACTATGCAACGCGTTACTTCACTGGAAACACATCAGTTTGGAGAAAATAACGTTAAACAGACCTATATTTGCGATAAATTTCCCCTTTTTGATGAGAATAATGATTGCATTGGGATTTTCTTTCATATGTATAAGGCTAAAGATTTTTCTGTTTCTTACTATTATGAGAGAACATCGCCATCAACCCTGGAATTTATGCCGCCTAATAATATATTGACGCAAACCGAGTGGGAAGTGCTTTTTCTAACCCTACGCTCACAAGATGAAGAGAGCATCAGTAAAGAATTAATGATCAGCACAGAAGATGTCGTTAATCACATTCAGTCAATTTACCAGAAATTTAATTTACCACCAGAGACAGAATTAGCAGATTTCTGTAAGAAAAATAACTATCACCTTTATATTCCTGAAAGGTTTCTTACCATTGGCAGCAAGGAATTATAAATTTAAATTACTGATAATTAATTATACAATAGGGTTTCATTATGAACAAAATTAATAAGCTAACTATTTCATCTCAAATCATTAATACTTTGCAGCAAAGTAATGAACCTTGGGGAATCAAAGATAAAAATTCATGTTTTATTTACGGCAATCTAGCACTTAAGCATCTTCACAATATTTCAAATTCATTTGATTATGAAGGACAATATGATGATGAAATTCCTTGGGATGGAGCGGGGTTTGCAAAAGAATTCGTTATTCATGATCAAAAGGTAATGGAGAAAGAAGCAAGAGTATGTTCACTTGAAACACATATCTTCGGGAAAGATAAATTTCTTTCATCTTATTTCCAAGAAAAATATCCACTCTATAATGATAAAAACGAATGTATCGGCACCATTCACCATGCATGGAAAGCTCAGGACTTCTCATTCACTCGTCTATTTCATGGAAAACTTCCTCAATCTATATTATTTCAACCACCAACCGACATATTTACGCAACGAGAATGGGATGTTATTTTTCTTCTGTTACATAAATATACTAGTAAGCAGATGGGTAAAATGTTAAATATTTCCTATCGTACTATTGAAACCCATCTTTCACGAATATATAAAAGAGTTGGTGTTCATTCTAGCAAACAACTGGAAGAATATTGCCGCACAAATGACTATGATCTCTATGTACCAGAAAGATTTGTGCATCCAGAAAGCAAAATGTTTCCTTGACTCCTAAATAACAACAGAGTTTTTATGAAGAAGAACTATAAAATATCACCTCAAATTATTAACACAATGGGAATAAGTCATAAACCATGGGGCGTAAAAATAGTTCTTCATTTTTTACTTATAGCAATTAAGTAATAAAATTTATTTATAATGATAAAAAATTATTTTATTATGGAAAGATTAAAACCAAACTTACGTTTG
Source organism: Photorhabdus aballayi (assembly GCF_026153155.1). Lineage (NCBI taxonomy): Bacteria > Pseudomonadati > Pseudomonadota > Gammaproteobacteria > Enterobacterales > Morganellaceae > Photorhabdus > Photorhabdus aballayi. The sequence continues at coordinate 132,924 of NZ_JAPFCD010000009.1, forward strand.
CGCCATTAATTAAGTATTTACTACTTAATCCCAATAAAAGTCACCATTTCCAACTTTTATTTTAAAAGGGTAATAAATGCAAACAATATGCAAAACTAAGAACATCTACTTAACACAACAGACGTAATTTACTTAGTTTAATCTTCAAGCCACATCAAAAATGTGTTCAAAAACCATTATTTTTTTCACGATACTGTTCAGATTTATTCTTTATTACCAAGAAGAGTAAATAAAATAATTTAACAGAACAGCTATTAAGCATTAGGAAAAATAATTATTCATTAATTGACAACAATAAGGGTACTGATAATTGCAAGTATAATCTGCATTTATTTACCATTAATGATTGATGATTTCCAACTAAAAAACACCCGATATCAGGCTCAACAGCAAGCACAGCAACGGATTCCAACTATTTTTTCGGCAAATTCCTCAAATAATATTCATCTAAAATAGTATATATAGTTATATTATTTCATGTTTAAAGTTTCATTATTAAATAGTAAAAAATCAATTAATAAACATACGCTTTTTGACGAGAAAAGTATTATATTCTATTATATAGCAGTCCACTTAAGACATAATCGGAAAAGCAATCATTCAGATAATAATCTAAATAGGAATTCAGGAGTTATTATGTTAAATATAAGAAACAAACCCAGTCATATTACGCCACAATTAACACTAATGTGGGATAAAAGTAATGAACCTTGGGAAGCCAGAGCTCGCCAGTCAAGATTTATTTATGCTAACCCTGCCTCCTATCAACTGCACAACCTTCCTGAAGATTTCGATATTATAGAGCTATCTATGGGTGAATTACCCTCACCTATTGGCGAACATGCAGAAGAATTCGACCATCAAGATCAAAAAGCCATTCAAACTATGCAACGCGCCACTTCACTGGAAACGCATAAGTTTAGCGAACATAAGGTTAAACAAACTTATATTTGTGATAAATTTCTCCTCTGTGAAGATGTTGTTAACCATATTCAGTCAATTTACCAGAAATTTAATTTATCACCACAGATAGAATTATCAGATTTCTGTAAGAAAAATAACTGTCATCTTTATATTCCTGAAAGATTTCTTACTATTGGCAGCAGGGAATTGTAAATTTAAATCATTAACTGCACAATAGGACCTCACCATGGAAAAAATCAATAAGCTAACTATTTCATCTCAAGTCATTAACACCATGCAGCAAAGTAATGAACCTTGGGCAATCAAAGACAAAGACTCATGTTGGATTTTTGGTAATCTGGCATTTAGACAAATCCAGGATCTCCCAGATTTATTTGATTATGAGGGGAAATATGATAATGAACTCCCCTGGAATGGGGCTGAATTTGCAAAAGATTTCGTTATTCACGATAAAAGTGTTATGAAACAAGGGCAAAGGATATGTTCACTTGAAACACATACATATGGGAAGGATACATTTCCATCATCTTATTTCTCGGAAAAATATCCACTCTATAATGATGAAAACGAATGTACCGGCATCTTTCTTCATGCATGGAAAGCCAAAGACTACTCATTAGCCAATCTACATCTATATTACAAAACATTACCAGCATCAATTATACTCCAACCACCAAGCGATATTTTTACGCCGCGTGAATGGGATATCATTTTTTTCTTTTTACAAAAATATACCAGGAAACAGATTGGACAGAAATTAAATATTGCTTACCATACCGTTGAAACTTATATGGCTCGGATATATGGCAAGATAGGTATTCACTCCAGCCAACAACTGGAAGAATATTGTTTAGCAAATAATTTCCATCATTATGTACCAGAGAAATTCTTATTGTCCTAGCAACTTAATTATTACACTATTCTGCTTCTGACAATAAAATTCAATCTGGACATACCAGAAGAAATAACGGTAGCCTTATTAATAAGTTAAGGCTGCCGCTGATATAGCATTATCAATGTTATTATGGAAAAACGAATTAACACAATTCTGCCGTCTTTTCTTCTCATTTAAGATTTTATTCACTTAAGCATTACGAAAATAACACCAAAAAAACCCTCAAAGAAGGAAAAATTCATTTTCCTTTAATATCAATATGAGTTTCTGATTTTCAATTCCAATACAAGGATAAACTCTCAAAATAAAGAATAACATCAGGCATTGTGCGCTTTTGGCTAAACAAAGATAAATCCATTGATTAAAACAAGAATTAATTTACGAGCATCATTCCGAGAAAACCACACCATCCTTTACTGCCCTGTCAATTAGCGCAACAGCAATAAAGGCCAAGAGTGGATTTAACAAGACAGACATAAACAGAACTTAATCTATATACCCTTGCTGGCGTAAATGGCGGACCAACACATTCCCTTCCGGCACAAACTCGGTACTAAAACGCACCAGTCCAACACCTTTAAGTTCAGCGCTGATGTCATAACGCAGATGCCCCGGCGCAAGCTCCGACAATAACTTAACATCAACTCGTTTCAAACGCGGTTCATAGGTCAACAACGTGTGCTCAATCGTCGAGACCAAGCGCTGTGACGACGCAGGCAACCCTCGCAGAATGGTGTCAAGATCAGGCAGACCATAATCGGGCAGATGGGTGAGCGAACCAGCACGGCTATTAAGGATACGTTGCATATTGTCTAATACCGACAAAATTACCTGATCTTCTTCACTCACCTGATGCAACTCCAGACCGCAATTAAAATTACCGAAAAGACTTTCATACAGAGAAGGTTTTTTCATTTACTCACTCCTTTTCAGGCAATAAGGTCAAGCCTCTGGCATTGAGCTCGATAATACGAGGCCTATCCGATAACAACTCATTGCGTTTTATGATCCGACGCCAAGTCCCCTTGGCTAAATCGGGGTTTCTGAACAGCCCCACCACCGCGACATATTTCGCCTGCGCCGCCATCGGCATATCAAGAGAAGCATGACCACCCGGTTTCACCACCACCTCCTGACTCGCCAGATAATCAGCACTCAGCATCCGGTCGCCGTTATCCAACAAATCCGCATAATCCGCCTTTTCTATAGCGTTATTATCCCGCAACTGATAGACCCGAACCAATGCCGGGACGGACAACGCAACACTTTCTCCCGCGTCAGTATTGACCGCCGCCCGTGGAATAAAATCCAGATGCAACATTTTCACCTGCTTATGAAAAAGGGATCGGGTGGCCGCTGCCGTGCCATCAGTCACGGTCTGAGTCAGGCCACAACCTGTCAGCAGTAATGTTATCGCCGCTATCGTCGGCACAATTTTATAAAAAGGGATAGTTAACATAATCTCCTCCTTTGTCTTGATTACTGTCTGGCGGTATCCCCTGATAACCCCCTAAATTCACCGTAATGTTGTCAGGCACTACCGCCTGATGATCTTCAACTTTTAAACCTAATACCCCCGTCAGCCCTAACTGAACCGGCTGACCGCCCAGTATCGGCGGCGGTAATATTCGGGTCGGTAGAGTCAGTTGCAATCTGGCTTGGTATCGCCAGCCCAGATAAACCCGCAACAACACCAAAAAATCAGTGTGCAACTGCCCGCCCGGCAACCAACCCCGCGCTTCATCCGGGCACTCGGTATACAGCGCCAGCAATAACTGGCTATTGATATCAATGCCCATTCTGCCTAGCACAGTACGCTGGGAGAGGGAAATTCGGTGAGTAGCTGAAAGATTCGCCGGTTGCATTAGATGGATCTGCCGTGGGCAAGAAGGCGTCACCACGATCCGGGTTTGCGGCGCCAACAATGCCACCAGCGCCGATACGCCTTCTGCGGTTCGAGTTGGCAGGCGCATAACGCTGAGCAGCGCCAGAAAACGAGACATCGGCGTAGCAATATGTTGCTGACTACCCGGTAGCCCTAAACCAATCAGCCCGAGCAGACATTGGGACGTTCTATCAGTTCCTCCGGTAGCAAACGTTGCCGGATAAGAGTATTTACGCCAGATACGGTAAAACTGGGTGAACATCCGGTGGTTAAAAATATCCAGAAAGGCTTCTATTGCTTCATTCCCTTCCCTTTGCTGAGCGATATCATTCAGGTAAGCGGTCGGCAACAAAGAATCCACTCCATACAACCCCATAAACGTTGTTCTGACCGTCGGCGGACGCTCTGGATGTTCATTGTCAGTTTCTATCGCTTTCAGTTCACTGGCGGGAAATCCCAAACCTGGATCAGGCCGCAAACGTATCGCATCATCAGCCGGATTTTCCGTACTACCCATTGGCGGCCGATCAGGGACTGCAAGTTCAATAATCTGACAGAACTGGTAGAAATTGAGGGTTGAAATGTCCGATTTCAGCATTGCCATCAACCGGGAATGTTTTGACAGTGTTGTTCTTCCCATAACAGTCGTTCCCCCGTAGGTTGTAAAATCAGCGTAAGTCGGTTAAACAGATGAATATCGGTATACAAGGCAAAAAAGCGGCTGAGCATTTCACCAAACAAGCTGATATCACCGGTGCCTGCAAAGCCGTTGCTATCCAGCGTCACTTCAATGTGCACGCCTCGCCGCAAACATCCCTGTTCAAATCGCTCAATCAACGAATGCTTCACTGCAACAATCGCCTCCAGCCGACGATAGTTCATCTCATTATCGGTCCAGTCATACAGGGCCAACGTCCCGCGTAACACTTCCGGGTTATCCATCATGCTAAGAAAATTAGAACCAAGATGGCTGAGCACTCGCCAGTGAAAACGGTCCCGATTGGGCGGATAGCAGGGCAATGTCGGTTCACACAGGTTACGTACCGTAAATTCAGCGAGTGGAGGATTAACAGCGGTATCCAACAGCGAATCCTGCAATGCCCTACGAGGCAGTTGACCATTAGTGCCGGTCAGCGTGAGTGACAGAATCTCTTTTTGATCTTGATACAGTTTTTCATCATCAAAATCCGCTCCCCCCAGAATAATCCAAGTGTCACACAAACCTGACGGCCCTCGTTTCACACGGGTATGGTAGTAGCACTCCGGCGCATCATGACGCAACATGCCGCCTTTATGACGGAAACTACCGAACGGCACATACCGATGGCCCTCGCGTTTCGAAGAGGACACCTCATCCACGGAATAAACCTCGGTATGCCCGTCCTGAATACGGACCGGACACAGCAAATACTCAGTTTGCAATGGTGACAATTGCAGCGGATCGGATTCCAATCGAAACAAGTTAATCACCGGGGTACAGTGCAAGCGGATATGCTCGGCAGAAAATGGTAAATCAAAAGGCCAACTTTCACGCAGAACCACATCCAGCTCAAACCACGGCGTTCTCTCAGGGAGAGTCAACTTTTCCAATCCACAGAGCGCAACAAACATAAACTTTTCACGGAAGGTGAAATACTCCAGCAGGAGTTGATAACCACTGAACGAACTTTCCCCTTTCGGCCATAACCGTTCCTCTTCCCCAAATCCCATTGGTGTGAATCGGCCGTCAAATGGCTGACGATCCGGCTGACCGGGTAAACGCAGGTAAAGTTGTTGCGTTTGCAGTGTAAACGCTCGATGTAACGCACAAGCCAGCGGGCTGTCGGCACTGAGATACAACGGTAAACGGCTCAAATCAATTTGGCTCCAGTCCACCAGTGTCCCGCAACCAAAACGCAATCGAATAACAGAACGTCCATTCGGTTCCTCCTGCAAGCAAGCGTCGGTCAGCGCCAGAGGCAACAACTGAACCGCCTGAGTCGTGGTATAACGACATTGGGTCTTGCTTGGGCCGATCGGTTGCGAAAGGATCTCAAAGCCCTTTTTCACCTGTACCGGATTTTTCAACTTTGCCCAATCCATCCCCAATTCAACAATGGAAAGGGATGGAATCGTGCGTAAGTAATGCGGCCACAGTAAACTGACCAGCCCTTCAGTAAACTCCGGCAAATCATCATCCAGCTTCTCACGCAAGCTCCCGATCATAAAGGCAAAACCTTCAAACAGACGCTCGACAAAAGGATCGCGCATACCGATCTTATCCAGATTAAGCGCGGCCGCCCGGTCAGGATGAGCCTTAGCAAACTCTTTGCCCGCCTCACGTAAATAGCGCATTTCTGCCTCATAATAGCGCAGGGTTAAATCATCCATAGGATGGTCCTCCAAAAGAATTATTAAAAAATACCGTTTCCCGTTCAGAATAAATAATAAGAAGGGAAGTAACATATTAGAGAAAAATAGCTATAGTCTGATATCACCTAAAAAAACAATGCCAGACATAACGATATTCTCTATTTTATTGCCAACGCAATCACGCAATAAGCAATTAATATTCAAAAGATATATTTCATATCGAAATACCTTACCATTGATTTTTAAATTATTATCTCAACCAAAATGGCGACACAAAATGGTCATATAAATAAACAAACAACATGTTAGTGAAAAAGCCCACACCGGCAATCAAGATACTCATCAATAGAACGCCAGGAATCAAAAAAAACACAATTTTATATTTCCCCCATCCTCCACGTTTAATTATCCGACGAATGATAAGTATATCAATAACCAATATTGCCGGACTAAACATCAACAGATAAAGAAAAAAAGTTATTAGCAATAAAATCCAGAGCACATTGAACCTCCAATTAATTATTTAAAACACTATCACTTTATCACTATTCGAAAGCTCCCGGTCTTTTACGAAAAGTTTTCGTTATTGCCTCCCAAAACATGATCAATTCATCTTCAGTATATGGCGTTGCAGGTAACTGGTAATTCATTAATATAACACCAACACCGACGTTTTTATCATCCAATGCCATATCATTTGCAATAAAATCAAATCGATACCGAGGATTGTTGTCAAAAGATTGTAGACCTACTGCTAACAACTCCTCCCCATAAATACCATTTATCTCTCTTTCCTCCTTTCTTATTATCTTGCCATAGTTAATGAACCAATCCCTTTCAATTTTACTAATACGTTCAAGTAAAATCCCTTCCCCTTTAAAGTCATTAATGATTGCAACACTGAATGTAAAATTACTATCCTGATTTCCTTGATAGACAAACATCATATTCTCTTTATCATTATCATGACCGGCAATAAAACCGTCAGGGATACAGATTCCTGCTTCTGTCGGAATATCGCTATCCTTTCTGCCACTGATTCTGGCAATTAGCCTTTGCATTTTGTCCAGAGTTTGAGACAGCATTTTATATTGGTTTTCATGCAATCCAGATTTTATATAACGGTCACGTGAATAGCTGTATTTATCATCTGATATTTCTGTAAACTTCATTTCTATCATAAAAGCAACCCCATTATCATATAAATGGGTTTCTAATATTCGGGAAAATCCGGGTTCGCTGATATTTTGATTTCTATCAAAAATCACGCCATATAAGTTTCCCTGGAGATGATGGGCCTTTTTTAAAAAGGGCAGATCTTTCAGATCGGTAGTTTTAGTCGTCCTTAATTTTTGCTCTCTTATCTCTATCCGCTGTTCAAATGCGGATAAATGCATACGCTTGGTTTCTATTTTTGCATCGCCAATATATATCTCATTATTGATGATATTTTCAAATACTAAAGGAATATCAATCAGATAATGCCCGATACAACGCGTCGGCATATTAGTTAATATTTCAGTTTTCATTTCATTTTCCTTTCTTAAATTAAAACAGGGTAATAATGGGCAGGGAAATATCATGCCGTATCAACACCATTAACGGATTACGGTTTTCATTTCTCAGGCTCCTCTAACGGGGTCGGTTCCAGCGTCTTTCCCGCCCAACGCGCTTTAAGATTATCTTGGGTCATTTGCAACCGCCGCTCTTTGAGAAACTCCCTCTGCTGACGGGTCACTTCGCCCACATTATGGGTGAACGCTTTTCTATACTCCAGTCCGGCTAACAGGGTGATCAGCTCGCCGGAAGTTAAATATTGCGCGGTCACTTCCCGCTCAGCGGCAATGCTCTTGGACACTTTATCGACAGCCTCCACCACCGTGTTGGCGACTTTTTTCTGTTTAAAGAAAAACAGTACACCGCCTTCCGTTGGCGATACGAACCCTACCACAGTGCCAGCCACTGACAGGAGTGACAGAGGTCTGCTACAAATTGTACCGAAGTAAATGACTCGGTAGCGGAAATAGCCCCCCAACGGTTCACGTGAACCGAGCGTCGAGTACATAAACCAGGCACGGGAATCGTGAACCTGATTGTCATACAAGGCGACCAACAATGACTCGGGTGATTCCTGTTGTCCGGGTTTTGCCGCCGGAGCAGGCCGGAAAAGCTGTTTGACCAACCTCTCTCCCGCCCCTTTCATTTGCAGATACTCCAGAAGGTCATTATGATCATCCAACATGTAAATTGCGTAACGTGGCACGGTATCGACGGCAAACTGCCACCCATTGTGTTGTTCCCGCTGGTCGCCGTGGTAGTCACTATTAAATTCCGCTGCCGCTTCCCGCAACTGATTCTGGGCGGTTTCCGGGTCAAAATCCGGCACTCCCTGCATTAACAACGGCGGCGTTTTTCCTCCATCGCGAAAAAATTCATTCCACTGCGCTTTCCGTTTAGCCTCTACCTGCTGTTGTGCTGCCTTGTGTGCCTGTTCGCTCTGTTCATAATGCGCCTTTTTCGCATCACGGTTGGGAGCGTCATGAAAAAATGGCGCACCGAGCAGCATGCCGTTGGCGTAGCGATTGATACGCCAGGCCGTCAGCCAATTCATCTGGTTTTCCATCGCCTGTTCCAACGCTACAGAGGCCCGCACCGGCTCAAAACGGGCTGCTTCTTCATCAGACAAAGGCTGTTTGGGCATCTCCAAACCCAGAGTGACCTGGCGCCAGGCGTTGAAGCGGTTGACTAAATCTGGAGCAACTTCAAACTCTTGCTGAACATCAGTGTTCATCGCCCGCCACAATTGATCTTGCAAATCATCAGGCAATACTAACCGAGGGACCTTAAGGGGTGCCCCAACCTGAAAGGCTGCCGCATACATTTCATGTAAAGAGATCTGCGACAATAACAGCGCATCTGTTTCACCTATTGCTTTACCCTGTTCTCCCGGTGGATAACCTCCCCCCAAATCAGAATGCACACCGGGATAAATCACCTCAGTGCTGCCTGTTGGATAGGTGCCGTCCGCCCGGCGAATGGAATCCATCGGGAAACACAATCGTTGTTCATGGGTCGAGACCAAGTGCACACAACGTTTCACCAGACCGCCGTAAGTCGCCTCCGATGGCAGCTCCTGAGTGCCGTCTGCCCAGGCCATATGCCCTTCAACAACGGGGATCATATGGGGCACTCCGACCGACGCCACCGTGTCAAACAATCCGAGAAATTCTACGCTGATGGGTAAATTGCTATCCGGGTCTGTATCGTGTTTATGTTGCAGACACTGGGCCGGTTTCTGGCCTGCTTCTCTCGACGGCGGAAACAGTTCGGTCAGCCAGTTAACAAAAGTCCGTGCCTCCGCAGCCCCACGGGAAAAACCATACACATACAATTTCATGCCCAACAACTTACACTTACCCCGCCCCGGCTGACTGCGGGCTATCCTCAGTTCACGTTTTAAGCTCGCAAACTGCTTATAAAACTCCTCATAGCGGTTATTGCTGCCTCCCAACTCCAGCATATTCCATGTGGTCGCCATCGCTTTCAGGGATTTTTGACAAGCAACATCATCAATTGTGTCGTTTACCAATACGCGCTTTAATACATCAATCAACCGCAGCAATGCCCAATTGATCCGGTCCTCTCCCCCGCTAGCTGTCGCCAGCCCCAATTTGCTGTAATCCAGCTCATTAATTTCCGGGAAAGGGGTTCCCACCCCGGGAACATAATACTTAAAGTACTTTCTTCCGGTGCTCTCAATATTATCCAGTAACGGTTTACCTGATGCCCCGCCGGCATAACCCGCCCCAATGGTCGCCTGAAAAAGGCGGACAACATTGGTCGGATGATGAGGAACAGCCTGATAAAGGTCGTTATATAAATTATTGCCGGTTCCATCAAAAAACAGGCTGACATGCAACGTATTACAACAGGGGCGGATCACCCGGCGATTGGCGGCCAGACAAAGCTCCTGAAAGTAAGCTTTTTCCTGATTGCTCTGTTGCTGACAGTTTTCCCTGACCAGATAATTCTTAGCAGGTAACCGCCCCTGAGCCGGAAAAGGGGCTGGCAACCAGACAAGATCATGATACTTTATTTCGGACATACTTTTGGTTCCTTCATTTCCAAGGGGTCTTTAATTGGGTAGTTAGGACTACCGTAGGTGTTACACGAAGTGGTGACTTTGACCTGATCACAGGGTAAGAAGTGCACTGTAATGCCGCAGGTACGCTGCCCGGTATAATCAGGAACTGGCACTACCTGGCTATGCTGGCGTTTCTGGGCATTAATCTTGTCCCTCCACACCAAATACTTCTCCCAATTTTCATAGCCGGGAAAATCGTCGGAAAAAGCGACACCGGTCTCCCAATCCACCTTAACCGTCATCCCCGGTCGCCACTTATCTGGAGCACGATAGCAGCAACCGCCACCACCGCCCTGATACGGGCCGATACTGTCGATACCCGGTTGATCATCCACACTGAACCGGTTTATCGCCCATTTGGTATGGTTAATGGCGATAATGATGCCTGCCTGTGCCGGAAACTGGCTACAGGCAACCAGTAGCAGGCATAAAACTACCAGCCTCAATGGTTGTTTCTTCATCTTCTATTCCTTCACATTAGTGACAATCTGGACTTGAGGTGCCGGTATGCATTACTTCGGACATACTTTTGGCTCCTTCATTTTCAACGGTTCTTTAATCGGGTAGTTAGGACTACCGTAGGTGTTACACGAGGTGGTGACTTTCACTTGATCGCAGGGTAAGAAGTGCACCGTAATACCACAGGTACGCTGCCCGGTATAATCGGGTACTGGCACTACCTTGCTGTGCTGGCGTTTCTGGGCATTAACCTTGTCTCTCCACGCCAAATACTTCTCATCATTTTCATACCCGGGAAAATCATTGGAAAAAGCGACACCAGTTTCCCAATCCACCTTAACCATCATCCCGGGCCGCCACTTCTCCGGGGCCCGATAGCAACAACCTCCACCACCGCCCTGATACGGGCCGATACTGTCGATACCCGGTTGATCATCCACACTGAACCGGTTTATCGCCCATTTGGTATGGTTAATTGCTTCAATGGTTCCCGCCTGTACCGAAAACTGGCTACAGGCGACCAGTAGCAGGCATAAAACTGCCAGCCTCAATGGTTGTTTTTTCATCTTCAACTCCTTCACATTAGTGATAATCTGGACTTGAGGTGCCGATATGCATTACTTCGGACATACTTTTGGCTCCTTCATTTTCAAGGGGTCTTTAATTGGGTAGTTAGGACTACCGTAGGTGTTACACGAAGTGGTGACTTTGACCTGATCACAGGGTAAGAAGTGCACTGTAATGCCGCAGGTACGCTGCCCGGTATAATCAGGTACAGGCACTACCTTGCTATGCTGGCGATCATTAGCCCGCAACTTATTACGCCAAGATAAATACTTCTCTTCATCAGCAAAACCTGGAAAGCCTTTTGTTGATGCTTCACCTGTCTCCCAATCCACCTTAACCATCATCCCGGGCCGCCACTTCTCCGGGGCCCGATAGCAACAACCTCCACCACCGCCCTGATACGGGCCGATAATATCGATACCCGGTTGATCATCCACACTGAACCGGTTTATCGCCCATTTGGTATGGTTAATTGCTTCAATGGTTCCTGCCTGTACCGGAAACTGGCTACAGGCGACCAGTAGCAGGCATAAAACCGCCAGCCTCAGTTGTTGTTTTTTCATCTTTAAATACCTACTCCTACTTACTCTATTGTGTCTCCAATACTGGCGACGTTATTAATCATTTCTACGGTCGTTGGCAGGCGACACAAAACTAATAAAGGATCGGCATGTCATTATCGTCATACTGGGAAATAATCCGCGTGGTATTTCCCGACCGGCAGGTAACCGGATCGAAAATATTTACAAAGCCACTCATCTTTTCGCAATACATCAATGCATGAACAAAATGAGCGATTACTGAATTTCCTTATCCTCCCTGCGGGTGCTTATAGAAATCAACTCTTTTTTTCAAAAAAATACGATTTTTAATGCATCCCCCTTTGCACCGCCGATATAACGGCATGTCGAATAAAACATTTAAACTTCATGACAATAAAATGACATTGATTGACAAAAGTAAACTGGCATTGATTACCATAAAATGAAGGCAATATGAATACGCCGTTATAATCATATCCCTATATAACAATGTCTATTTTCATTTTATTCAATAGATTATATCTATCTCAATCTCATCACTCCTTTTTAAATCTCATTCATCCCATCACGATAAAGAAGAATAACTCTCATTCATGCCATGCAAATAATAAGATAGCCAATAACATCAATAAAACCGCATAGCAATATTCTCTCTTCACTTAGAAAAGTATAATCAGGTTTCTCACCAATATAGCCAAATATCTTCATCGGAATATCTGTAGTGATATTTATCCTGACAGCTATTCTGTTAACGGAGAAAGTTAATGGTTACGCTATTCTCTGATTTATCCCCAACAGCATGCATTATTCCTCTATCAGATCATCGTCATTTATCGCTGATATTGTCGCGTTATTTCCCGGCTTCACCACAAAGATATTTTTCGGCAATTTAAATCCGCGCAGTTTTAATAATGCCAGCGGCCCTTCGCCCAGTTCTGTGCGCAAAATCCAGGTCAACGGTAAACCATCCGGGGCCGTAAATATCAGCCAGTAACGGCTTTCATCCAGCTTTTCCACTTTCGCCTGCGCCAGCCAGCGGATCAGTCCCCAGTTCCCCTGATAATCACCGAATAACCTCGCCCCGGCGTTGACACTGGTCCAGGTCAGCATCGCCCCCGGTTTATAGGTCTCTCCCGGCCAGCGAAAACTCTGCCAGCTTTCCATCTGGTTAAAATAACGCAATTTCTGCCCGTCTATCGTCAGGTCAGTTTCCACCACATCCCGCACCGCTCTGGCCCGCAGTTCAAACCGCAATCCCTGACTGCCATCGGCAAATAACAGGTCCGATAACTGACTGAGCTGATTTATCGCTTTCAAAAAATCCGGGTTAATCTGCACGCCCTGACCATTCACTTCATCCACCACCCACTGGTTACCGGCTTTATGCAGTATTCCGCCTAACTGACGCGTCAAAAACTGCTCTATCCGCCCCGAATCTGACCGAATAAACTGGCCCAACATCGGCAATGAAATTTCACTCTCGCCACCGGCAAACGGATAACGGCCCGCAAAGGCCCGATTCCAGTTGTCCACTATCGCCGTCTGCCATTGGCTATTCAGACTCGCCGTCGCCGGTTTCAATACCCCCTGCCACGCCTGCGCTAACGGTTCCACAAACAGCGTCTGACCAAAACCCCGCCATTGGCCGCCCAAACTGGCTGCTATCAAGCGCCCGTAGCCCTGCGTATCCGTTAAATCGGTGCTTTTCCCTTCAAATACCGTCTTAGCCAGCGCATTCGCCATTGCCGGCGGGTCATCACTGTTGTTCATCTGTTGCAGTTTCAAACGCACTTCGGTTACCCGAGTGAGAAAGGTTTGTAAATTCAAGGTGCTGTCGGTCTTCACTCCCCCGGCAACCTGATTTTCTCCCATCAGCGCCAGCAACGGCCCAAAGGTTTCATTCATCGGCCCATGCAGGCCAGCCATCTGCTGGTCAATCATCCCAGACGTTTTTTTATTCAACAACGTCCTGGCGGATTTCACCAACGAATCCGATAACGTCGGCCCCTGTTGCCCGGTTTCGCCCTGATAGGCCAGCGTGTTCATCAACGCAATCAGCGGGGATTGTCGCCCATCCGCCATCAGGGTTAACTGGTCGATGGCATCCGACAAGTTACGGGTTTTGTTCCAACGCAGGCTGTTGAGAAAATCCTGCCACGCCCCGGCAAAATCGGTAAAGTAACGGGCGGTCAAACGGGCTTTCAGCTCCTCCGGCGATACCGCCGCCGAGACTGACTGACGGTTATCACTCAGCACCCAGTCAATCGCCTCCTTACGTGAGGCCGCCGCCTCCGCTATCGCTTTTTGTATCCCGCCTTCCCACGCCTGACGGGTAAACATCCCCGGTATCACGCGAGAAGTGGTAAACAGCCGTTCCGCATCAGTTTCGCCGGTCATCTGCCTTAACGTCAGATCCGCATAATTTTTCTCCACCGATTGCAGCATCTGCTGGTAAAGCGCCGCTTCGGCATTGTGTTTACCTAGCTGGAGCAGCAACAACTGACGCACCTGTTTAACCAATGCCTTATCCGGGGTGATCCGCCATTCCGGATGCACAGGCAGATTCTCCGCATAAAAACCCCACAAATCCCACGCCGTATCCAGCCAGACACCGGGGGCAATACCGGCCCGCTCAGGTTCATTTTCATTCAGTATCCGGGTTAAAAATGCGGCATCCACTTTTTCCGGCTGCGCCATCATCAGGTAGGCTTTTAACTGGTCATGACCGGCCTGCGCCCACTTAGCCCGCAACGGGCTGCCCGGCGGCAAATTCACCAGCGCACTCAGTTTCGCATGCAGCACCGCGGCGGCTTTGTCCCGTATCAGGCGGTTATTGGCCTGCGCATAATCGGGCAGCACTGCCGTCAACAGTTTCTGATTCTGACTCAAACCAAAACGCTCATACCACGGCACACCCTGTTCAGCCCGGTATTGCAGCCGGCCCACCTCGTTACTCAGGTCTTTTAAAGCCATCAACTGGGCATCAGAACCTTCCGGGCGCGCTTTCAGGCCAGTGACCGCCGCCTGCGCCACGGCTATCTGGTCACGGTTGGTGAAGAAGGAGAGCACCATGCCGGCACCCCATAACAAGCCTAACACCATCAGGCCGCGACAGACGGTCTGTGCGTGGAGCATGCCAACCCGCCGGCCGTGAAAACGGCGACTGCCCTCCAATACTCCCTGCCAGGCCGAATCGGGCAGCCAGATCTGCGGCAGGCGAGTCGTCTGCGCCCTGAGCGGCAAACTGAACATCAAACCGCGCAGCGACACCACATCGCCATATTCCGCTAACCACGGCGTCAGGACCTGTTGCCAGTGCGCAATCCCCTGTTGTTTTAAGTTCGCAGACAGACGACAGAGAAAATCGTGGGCGGTCTTCTCCAGCAGTTGCTGCATCCCGCGCTGGCGCAACGGGTCAACCAATTCTTGTAACTGTGTCGCCACAATATCCGGGGTACAGCGTTCAGGAAAAAAGCAGCCGACGGTCTGAGTAATACGGCCTTCCTGAGACCAGCGGCTGTAACACACCTGCCACAGGTAAACCGGGGCCTGCCAGCGCAACTGTTGAGCCTGTTTTTGCAACGTCCGCAGCGCTTTATCCATCCACACCGGCTGTGCGCTTTGGTGTTCAGTCAGCGCCCAGACAATGCCATTGAGCGGCCGGTAACGGCGCAAGCCACGCAAGGCCATCAACTGAGCGGTATCCGGTTCCGCCTGTAAACTGCCGCCCCAGAGCAACAACGCGCGATACCCCTCCTGCCAATGTGCCGTAGTCAGTCCCGGCGCAATGGCTTCCACCTGCTCCACTTCGCCCACCACCAGTAAAATGCGGACTTTATACCACCAGAACACCCCGTAACGCAGGCGCATGCGATCGCCCAAATCACCATAATCATACGGTTCACTGGCCGGTAAAAGCGGCCGGGTATCGGGCTTCACATCGGTGACTTTGTTTTTGACAAACAACGTTACGGTGATAAAACCTAGCATACTCACCACCACTGT